>CADBSP010000123.1 GCA_902797405.1 uncultured Eubacteriales bacterium
AGGAAATGCGTACCGAACGCGAAGCCTCCCATCACTGCCGAGCAGATCAGAGGCTTGACGAACGTCTTAACCGGGTCGATCTTTACACCGGTGAACTTCTTTACATAGAGATCGTTCAGGAAGAATGATATCGCCTCGGCGATCAAAGTGCCGCACGCGGCGCCTTTGATGTCCACTCCCGGAATGCCGACCAGTATGAACGTGACGACCACCTTCACAGCCACGCCTATCGCCAGATGCCTGACGGGCAGGTTCTGCCTTCCGATCGCCTGGAGAAGCCCGGTGGACGTCTGAGACATCGCGAGGAGCACTACTCCGGCGGAAAGGATCATGAGCGTCGGGGCTGCAGCGTGGGCTTCATCCGGATGAGACCTGTAGAACATCAGGAGCACCGGTTCAGCCAGCGCCAGGATGCCGAACGCGCAAGGACCCGCCATTATCATTGCCAGCCTGTAGGAAAGCCCTGTGTCCTTGCGTACCGTCTCATGGTCGCCAAGCGCGTAGTTACCGGAGATCGCCGGGACCATGCTGATCTCAACCGCCTGGGTGAACATCATGGGAAGAGCGATTATCGGATTGCAGTAGAGGCTTATGAGCCCGTACATCGCGTTGGAAGCGCCTTCAGACATTCCCATGGCCTGGAGCCTTCTCATGATGATAGCGCTGTCCAGAAGGTTCATGATGGGCAGGAGCTCGGCTCCGATTATGATCGGTATCGCTATGAGGATTATCTTTTTGAGGATCTCGCTCCCCTTCTCCACAGACTGGTCGCCCAGTTCCATGCGCTTGTGGATGGAGCTCCGGCTCAGGAAATAGACGAGCATCATGAAAGCGAGAGCAAACAGCGATCCTGCCGACGCCCCGAACGCGGCACCTGCGGCGGCCTTCGGCGTGCCCTGGGACAGGAGGAACCTGCAAAGGAAGAGACCCACCGCCACCCTGAAGAGCTGCTCCACGATCTCGGAGATGGCCGTGGGCTTCATGTTCTGGCGCCCCTGGAAATAGCCCCTGAACGAAGAGACTATCGGGACGCACAGAAGGGCCGGGCATGTCGCCATCACTGCGAGGCGCGCGTTCGGATTGCCTATGAAGCCCGTTATGGCTCCTCCTCCGAGAAGGCAGACGAGCGCTGTGACGACACCGATGCTCATCATGAGCCCCTGGGAGATGCTGAACACCTTGTGGGCGTTCCTGTATCTCTTCATGGCTATGTTCTCTGAGACGAGCCTGGAGATCGCTATCGGTATTCCGGCTGTCGAGAGCACAAGAAGCGCTCCGTAGATGGAATACGCGACGCTGTAATACGAGCCGCCTTCCGCCCCCAGCCAGTTGGTTATCGGTATGCGGAAGAAAGCTCCAATGACCTTTACCAGAAGGCTGGCTGCGCCTATTATGACCGCACCTTTCAGTATGCGGCTCCCGCTGGACTCGGTCTTTTCGGGTTTTTCAGTCATTGCTGTTTCTGGATCCTTGTTCATAATCTGCTTTTGATGTCCGCCACGGCTTTTCCTGCCTCGAAGGCGGCCTTCTCTATATCTATCGTCGTGAATTCTCCGTTATCAAAGAGGATCTTTCCGTCTGCCATTGTGATCGCGATATCGGCATTGCCGGCAGAGAGCACTATATTGGTCAGGATATCGTGGACGGGGTGCATGTTCGGAGTGTCTGTCCTCAGGAAGACGAGGTCGGCCCGCATCCCTTCGCGCACGAGTCCGCTGTCGTCCCTGCCCTGGGCAAGCGCGCCGTTCCTGGTCGCCATCATTATCGCTTCAGACGGCGATATGATCGTCGGATCGTTCCTCCAGGTCTTCGCAAGAAGGCTCATGACCTTCATCTCCTCCAGCATGCTGAGGCTGTTGTTGCTCGCGACGCTGTCCGTTCCCAGAGCCACCCTGATGCCTTTGTCAAGGAGGGCTTTTACGTCGCAGACCCCGCTCGCGAGCTTCAGATTGCTCATCGTATTTACCGCGACGGTCACGCCTTTCTCTTTAAGTATATCATAATCCTCGCCTTCGATGTGGACACAGTGCGCCGCGATAGCCGGAACATCAAAAATGCCGCAGTCCGCCATGTATCTCACCGGGGTCCTACCGCCGTGCCTTTCCTTGCACTCTCTGTGCTCTGAAGCAGTTTCGGACGCGTGGACGTGCATCCTGATCCCGAGCTCTTTCGTAAGCGCGGCGAGGTGTATAGCGGTATCCTCGTTCGAGGTGTATTCCGCGTGCAGGCTCGCGTCGATAAGGATACGGCCGTCATATGCCCCGTGATACTTCATCGAGTCCTTCATCTCGCGGACGCTCACAAGCTCTTCAAACGGCTGTCCCGCCGGATTAACGAGGGCCCTCGAGACGTTCATCTTTGCTCCGCTGTCCGCAGCTGCCCCGATCATGTCATCGAGGAAATAATACATGTCGCTCGTCGAAACGATACCGCTCCTCAGCGATTCCGCCATGGCGAGCGTAGTCCCCCAGTATACGGCTTCGCACGTCAGCTTGTCCTCAAACGGAAAGATGCGGTCGAACAGCCAGTGCTGGAGTGTCATGTTCTCACCGTAACCGCGCATGAGAGTCATCGGAGAGTGCCCGTGGGCATTGAAGAACGCGGACATGACAAGCAGGCCCTTCCCGCACCTGATCTCTTCGCCTTCCGTGTCGGCAGGGTCTGCGTCATCAAAGCTGTCCCATATGTTCGCGATGTTTTTGCCCGAGATCCGGATCGCGGCGTTTTCTTTTACTTTATATTCCTCGTCTCCGCCTCCGGCAAGAATGCTTATGTCCTTAAAAATCATAGTGCTTTCTCCTTAACATCCATTTCAGTTCTTTGGCCTGCCTTCTTCGAGAAGCTCCAGGAGCTCCATCGACTTGTCGAGCCTGTCGGACTTAGCCGCCAGGAGCCGGATATACGGTTCCCGGCCGTCATGGAACATGAAGGCTCCTCCGAACCTGTCTCTCAGATTCATCAGCATGTACGGATTAAGTATATTCCCTTTGTCAAAAGAATAATACACGTGGTCCGCTCTTTCGTATATCCTGGTCACCCCGAGCTTCTGCGCGAGAGTCCTGATATACGACACTTTGATCAGCGCGAGGGTCTCTTTCGGAAGGTCTCCGAACCTGTCGAGCAGTTCGTCGATAACGTCTTCCATCTCTTCCCTGCTGCCGATCCCGGCAATGCGCTTGTAGGCATTGAGCTTCAGGTTCTCACTGTCTATATACAACGAAGGTATGTTGGCGTTAACATTGAGTTCAACGGTCATGTCCTCGACCGGTTCGGGGACCGCCTCGCCCTTTGCCCGTCTGACTGCGTCGTCCACGAGTTTGCAATAGAGCTCGTATCCGATATCCATCATATGGCCGCTCTGCTCGGCGCCGAGGATGTTCCCCGCACCCCTGATCTCCATGTCTCGCATGGCGATCTTGAAGCCTGCGCCGAACTCGGTGAACTCCCTGATCGCGCGGAGCCTCTTCTCCGCGATCTCGGTAAGCACCTTTTCTTTTTGATACATGAGATAGGCGTAGGCCATCCTGCGCGACCTTCCGACTCGTCCGCGGAGCTGATACAGCTGCGACAGGCCGCATTTGTCCGCGTCCAGGACGATCAAAGTGTTCGCGTTCGGTATGTCGAGACCGGATTCTATGATGGTGGTCGCGACCAGCACGTCGACCTCGCCGGTATAGAACTTCCGCATAACTTCTTCGAGCGTCCGCTCGCTCATCTGGCCGTGGCCGACAGCGACCCTGGCTTCCGGTATGAGTTCTTTTATCTTGTCGGCTATCCGCGCGATACCTCTTACGCGGTTATAGACGACGAATACCTGTCCGTTCCTGTCGAGTTCCCTCGCGATGACCTCTCGTATAGTCATATCATCCTGGGGCACCACGTAAGTCTGCACCGGATAGCGGTCTTCAGGAGGTTCGGTGATTAGGCTCATGTCTTTGATCCCGGTCAGGGACATGTTCAGCGTTCTCGGGATCGGTGTCGCAGAGAGAGTCAGAACGTCGACGCCTATCTTCATCTCCTTGATCCGTTCCTTATGGGCGACCCCGAAGCGCTGCTCCTCGTCGATCACCAGGAGCCCTAGGTCTTTGAACTCTACGTCCTTTGAAAGGAGCCTGTGCGTTCCGATCACCAAATCGACCATACCGGTCTTGAGATCCTTTACGACCTGCTCCTGATCTTTCTCCGAGCGGAACCTGGACATCATCTCGACTATAAAGGGGTAATCGGCAAATCTCGCCTTCAGCGTTTCATAGTGCTGGTTGGCCAGTATCGTGGTCGGAACCAGGACGGCTGCCTGCCTTCCTTCTGCCAGGCATTTGAAGATCGCGCGGGCCGCAACTTCGGTCTTTCCGTATCCGACGTCGCCGCAGAGGAGCCTGTCCATAGGTTCGGGCTTCTCCATGTCTTCCTTTATCTCCCGGGCTGCTTTCAGCTGGTCGTCGGTCTCCTCATAGGGGAAAGCTTCCTCAAAGTCCTGCTGCCATACGGTATCCGGAGCAAAGGCGTAGCCCTGCGCAGCGCGGCGCCTGCCGTACAGCTGCACCAGTTCATCGGCCATCGAGGCAACAGCGGCTTTTGCGCGGGCCTTGGTGTTTTTCCAGTCGTCCCCCGAAAGCTTGTTGATCTTCGGCGCGACTCCTTCGGATCCGACGTATTTCTGGACTATGTCCATCTGGGAGACCGGTACGTAGAGGAGGTCGCCGCCGGCATATTTGATCTTTATGTAGTCTTTTTGCTCGCCCTGGGTGGTGAGCTGCTCTATGCCGAGGAATCTGCCGATACCGTGGTTTTCGTGGACGACGAAGTCGCCCTGCTCGAGTTCGGCGAAATTGCTGAGCTTCCTGCCGCTGCGGCTCCTCCTTCTGCTTTTCTCCCTGCGATGCCCGAATATGTCCTCATCGCTTATGTAGACCGTCTTCTCCGCGGGGAACACCATTCCGGAAGAAAGGGCGCCGGGCAGCAGGTATACCCTTCCCTTCTCCATCAAAGACTCTTCCGTGAATGCCGGAAGGTCTACGGGGTATATGCCCTCGCGCTCAAGCATCTCCCTTATGCCCGCTCTCCTGTCTTCGCCCCCGCAGGCGATCGCTACGCGATAGCCGCTTCCGGTGAAGCCTTTGATCTCGCGGACCGCCATATCGACGTGTCCCGAGAAAGACGCCATCTGCCTGGAGTCGCTCGAGATGAGCTCAGCCGCTTCCGATACGCCTTCGAGCTGCTTGGCAAAGGGCTGGATCAGCAAAGTCTCCCGTTCCTCATAAAGGTCCAGGATATCCTGCCTGTCCATTATCAGCGCTTCGTCTTCCGGGACCGCCTGGCCTCTTTCCAGCATGGTGAGGAGGTCCTGTTTCTGCTCCTCCGCGACCAGGCCGACATGTTCCAGGATCCTGTCCGGATCGTCAAGCACTATCATTCCCCCGGGCATATAGTCCCATATGCGGCCGGGTCTCTCGTAGAAATAGTGAGTCATATCGGAGAAGACGCTGAGGTCGGTCTTTTCTTCCAGAGCGTCGAGCAAAAATGCCTCTCTGTCCCTCAGTCTCTCCACCTCAGCGGATCCCTCTCCCAGGGATCCCCCGAGTATCTTCTGCTGCCTCTCAAAGCAGCGTTTCACCGTATCGATCGCTCTCGCGACGGCTTCAGTATCCGCCGCAGCCCGTTCTCTCGGATATACGGTCAGTTCATCTATGTTCTCTATGCTGCGCTGGCTCTCAGCGTCAAAGGTCCTTACTGAATCGACCTCGTCGCCGAAGAACTCCACCCTGCATGGATCCGGGCTCTCGGGAACAAAAACGTCAGCCACTCCGCCCCTCATGGCGAACTGGCCTGGTATCATTACCTGTTCGACTCTCTCGAACCCGAAGAGGATAAGCCTGTCCCTGAGCTCTGCAGGCTCAAGCTCTGTTCCCGGACGGATCACGAGTTCCTGCCCCGAGCCCGCGGACGCGGGAGGCATCTTTTTCAGGGCTGCGCCTACCGGTGCGATTATTATGGCTTCCGGGTCCTCGTTCAGCAGCTTGACCGCCCTTGCGCGCTCCAGGTTCTGATCCCTGTTCCTGGTCTCATAGCTGAAGAGGCGCTCGTCCTCACCGCCAAGAAGCACTATATTCCGGGCAGTAAAAAAAGAAAGATCCCCCATGAGTCTCTCGGCTCTTGCCTGCCCCGGAACTATCACGAGGCATTGGCGATCATTCTTTAGTCTTCGGGCTATCATGCGGGCCGAGCGGCTGTCGCTCACCCCTGTGATCACTGTGGTCCTTTTGCTCATCTACTTCACGGCCGTTCCGTGATCCTTCTTCGTGTTGTATCTGTTCATCGCGATGTCGATCCCGTCTTTCACATACGCCAGGATCGCGTCGCAAGCGCTGTCGACCGCGCTCTCAAGGAGAGGCACTTCATCGGGGCTGAATCCCCCTGTCACGTAGTTGATAAGGTCCCTGTTCTCCGGGCTCCCTATACCAATCCTGATCCTCGGGAAATCGTCGAATCCGAGCTGATATATGCAGGACCGCATCCCGTTGTGGGTCCCGGCGCTCCCGGACGCCCTGATTCTCAGGTTCCCGACCGGAATATCTATATCGTCGTACACGATCAAAAGGTTCTCGTGCGGGACCTTGAAGAACGAGGCAGCTTCCCTGACGGACTCGCCGCTGTTGTTCATATAGGTCTGAGGCTTCAGGAAGACCACGCGCTCTCCGTCGATGCGGGTCTCCCCGACCAGCCCTTTAAACCTTATTTTTTCCATAGAGAAACCCACCCTGTCAGAAAGCCTGTCCAGGGTGATGAATCCCATATTATGTCTCGTATTCCGGTATCTGGCCCCGGGGTTGCCGAGGCCTGCTATCAAATACATGTTTTGTTCAGATGCTCCTTTAATGGACTATCTCTCCGTATCGAAGAGTTTGCTTATCGATCCGTTGGTGAACACCCTGGTCATGGCTTCCGCGAAGAGCGGCGCTACTGAGAGGAAGGTCATCTTCTCGATCTTCTTCTCTTCCGGCATCGGGATGGTATTAAGGAGGACCAGTTCCGAGATGGCGGATTTATCTATGCGCTCGATCGCGGGGCCGGAAAGTACCGGGTGGGTCGCGGCGGCGTAAACATTGCGGGCGCCCATGTCTTTGATCGCGTTAGCGGCGTTGGTTATGGTCCCGGCGGTGTCGATCATGTCATCGATGATGATGCAGTTCTTGTCCTTGATATCGCCGATGATGTTCATGATCTCGCTCTTGTTCGGCTCGGGACGTCTCTTGTCGACGATGGCTATCGGGCAGTTGAGGAACTCAGCCATGTTTCTGGCTCTCGTCACGCTGCCGTGGTCAGGAGATACCACGCAGACGTCTTCCAGGTCTCTTTCCTTGAAGTATCTCGCGAGGATCGGCATTCCGACGAGGTGGTCCACCGGGATATCAAAGTATCCCTGGATCTGGTTGGCGTGGAGGTCCATCGTTACCACACGGTCGGCTCCGGCGGCCATGATGATGTTGGCGACCAGCTTTGCGGTGATTGGATCCCTCGCCTTGGCTTTCCTGTCCTGTCTGGCATATCCGTAATAAGGTATAACAGCGTTGATCCTTCCGGCGGAAGCTCTCTTCATGGCGTCGATCATTATGAGGAGCTCCATAAGATTATCGTTTACCGGATCACAGGTCGGCTGGACGATGTATACGTCTATTCCCCTGACCGTTTCCCAGAGGCTGACCGAGATCTCACCGTCGCTGAATTTGCTTACCGTCGACCTTCCGAGGGGCTTGCCCATTATCGACGCGATCTCCTCCGCGAGTTCCGGATGAGCATTGCCGGTAAACACTTTGTAATCCGTAAAGACGCCGTTTTTCATTACTTCTCCTCCTTAATCCGTAAACTTACAGCATCATCTGTCCGGCTTTGTAGATATCGCCGGCACCCATGGTTATGACCAGATCCCCTTCTTCTGCTTCGTCCCAGACCTTGGAGGCAATGTCGCCAAGCTCTTTGATGTAATAGATCTCCTTATCGGGATGGTTCTCTTTTATCTTCTGCGCCAGGGCTTCGCTCGACACATTGTAGATATCCTTCTCGCGCGCCGCGTAGATGTCCGTGAGCACGAGCACGTCAGCCTTATCAAAAGCGTCCGCGAACTCATCGAACAAAGCGAGCGTCCTGGTATAAGTATGAGGCTGGAACAGGCACCAGATGCGCTTGTGCGGGAGCTTCTCGGCAGCGGAGAGCGTCGCCTTTATCTCTGTGGGATGGTGGGCGTAGTCGTCGACCAGGAGGACTCCCTTGGCAGTCTTCCCGATTATATCGAATCTTCTCTTGGTGCCGGTGTATTCTCCGAGGATCCTGATGATCTTCTCCGGTTCAACTCCGAGCTGGTGGCAGCACGCGAAAGCAGCAGCCGCGTTCAGGATATTGTGCTCGCCCGGGACTGAAAGCTCCAGCCTGCCGAGATCCTCGCCCTTATATGACAGGCAGAAGTTCGGCATCCCGTCGTTCCCGAAATGGACGTCGGAAATGGAATACGTGCAGTTGGCGTTGTATCCGTACGTGATGGCTCCGGGGAGGTCGCGGATGATGCGGTTGACGAACGGATTGGCGTCGTAAGCTATTATCTTGCCTCCCGGGCGCACGTTTCCGGTGAAGCGGTCAAAGGAGCTGACGATGTGCTCTATGTCCTTGAAATAATCAAGATGATCGGAATCGATGTTCAGGATGATCTCTATCATCGGCCTGAGCTCAAGGAAGCTGTCCCTGTACTCGCAAGCTTCAGACACGAAGAACGGACCCTTGCCGACCTTGTAATTGCCGTGGATCTCGGCAAGATCCCCTCCAACCAGAATAGTGGGATCGAGGCCTGCGTATTCAAGGACCAGAGAGATCATGGAAGTTGTGGTCGTCTTTCCGTGAGTGCCGCTGATAGCTATGCTGTTCGGATACTCATCCATGAGGAGGCCGAGTATCTCCGCCCTGGAAGCGAGAGGGATGCCCCTCTCCTTAGCGGCTTTGAATTCCGGGTTTTCTTCGGCGATCGCGGCGGAATATATGACGAGTTCGGCATCGGCGACATTTGCGGCGTCATGGCCTATCGAGATCCTGGCGCCGTTCGCTGCGAGTCTCTCGGTAATGTCAGAGTTTTTCATGTCCGAGCCGCTGACAGAATAACCCCTGTCAAGAAGGATCTCCGCTATTCCGGAAAGGCCGATACCGCCTATTCCTATGCAGTGGACCCGTTTATAATCTGAAAGATTCATATATGCTTACCCTCCAAAGAGTATTACCGTGTAATTATATCATATTAAATGCACTTTGTATCACTTTAACGGTTTTTTAATCTGATACAGCCCCAATATGTTATCCATACGCGCGGCTCATACTGTCAGAAGCACGTTTCCAACATTGTGTTATTGTAATTTTTTTATTATCTATATGTTGCGTCTACAAATAAAAAGGAGTATACTGTCTTAGGCGAAAGCCGAGTATTATTGGGAAGGTAGGAAAAATGGAGATCACAGACGTTCGTATTCGCCTTATTGGCGAACAGGAGAAGATGAAGGCAGTTGCCTCCGTAACATTCGATGATGAATTCGTGGTTCACGATGTTAAGATCATAGACGGAGCAAGTGGAATGTTCGTGGCCATGCCCAGCCGCAGGATCGCGCCGGGCGAATACCGCGACATCGCCCACCCGCTCGACTCGAACATGCGCAGCAGGATCCAGACCGCAGTACTCGACGCATATGAGAAGGTACTCGCGGAAGGATCCGGAGAGATAGAATAACAGCCTAAAGTTCACTTTAAAGACAGGAGACCCAAGCATCATGGATAAGACTTCACCGGAATATGTGGTCTGCCTCTGCCGCAAGACAACACGCAGACAGGTCGAAGAAGCAATTGAGAAGACCGGAGCAAGAACACTGAAAGACCTCTGTGAGAAAGCTAATATCGGAGACAAATGCGGCGGCTGCCGTGAAGATCTGGATATGATCCTCAGAGAGTATTACGAAAACAAAGAGAGCGCTTTATAAGCGCTCTTTTGCTTTGCATGGCATTTGATCAAAGACAATGAAAAGACCGGCCGTTCCCGACCGGTCTTTTATTGGCTAGGGTAGCAGGATTCGAACCTGCGAGTGACGGAATCAGAATCCGTTGCCTTACCGCTTGGCGATACCCCAGCGTTTGGAGGCGACACCCGGATTTGAACCGGGGAATAAAGGTTTTGCAGACCGTTGCCTTACCACTTGGCCATGTCGCCGGATATGGGGTGGGTAGTGGGATTCGAACCCACGCATACAGGAGCCACAACCCTGGGTCTTAACCGCTTGACGATACCCACCACAATCGCTGATAAAAATTGGCGACCTGGAACGGGCTCGAACCGTCGACCTCCAGCGTGACAGGCTGGCATTCTAACCAACTGAACTACCAGGCCGCATTTACAAATCACTTATCGCCTCCTATAAAAGGCGTACTCATAAATTCTAAATTAAGGAGACGCTTTTGTCAAGGATTTTTTATACTTTTTGCGACCTCAGTTCTAAAAGCCAGCTATATGAATTTATCACATCAACTGTCCATTGTCAAGGCAAACCTTAGTAAGTTTTCCTCTCCTGCCGGTGTATTATCCCCTAATATCACACTGCCGTTTGTAATATCTCTCAATGTGTTTTTCAATGGTTCCAATATGGAATAATGGCAGGAAACGTCCAAAGTTACGTTTTCCCCAAACTCCGGCTCTCCGGTGATCATTAAGTCTTTTATACTGCTTGGAAACCTATACGAAATAAATTTATTGTACTCCGGATAACTAAGTGAAACTTTATATTTTAAAAAGATAGCCGCACCGGCAATCCCAGCTTCTCTAATAACCTCTTCTGCACTTTGACTATATGCTCTAACTAGCCCGCCTGTTCCCAGTTTTATTCCACCGAAGTATCTGGTTACAACCAAAGCCAGGTTAGTAAGTCCTTTTCCTTCCAAGACTTTTAGAATCGGAGGTCCGGAAGTACCCTGAGGTTCTCCATCATCTGAGGCCCATTTTAGTTCCATTTTATTGCCTAAAACAAAAGCAGGAACATTATGCGTAGCATCTTTAAATTCCTGCCTTATTTCATTGAAAAACGAATCCACTTCCTCCCTACTTTCACAAGGAAGAACGGTTGCTATGAACCTGGACCTTTCAACGACATATTCAATTCTGGCTCGTTTTAAAACAGTCTTATATAAATAATCCAAACTTGTTAATCCAATTTATCTATTTCTTCTCTTAAATACTCGTTGGTTATCTTTATGCGAGTACCCTTCATTCCCAAGGATCTGGATTCGATAACTCCTGCACTTTCCAATTTCCTTAGGGCATTAACAATCACGGATCTGGTAATGCCGTATTTATCAGCGATTTTGCTGGCAACCAAAAGCCCTTCGTTTCCTTCCAACTCTCCGAATATCTTACTGACAGCTTCTATTTCGGAATAAGAGAGAGTTTCCATAGCATTTACTACAGCATTCTTAAGCCTATTATCTTCCTCTTCTTCCAAAGCTATCCCTCTGGATACTTCTATTCCGACAACTGTTGCTCCATATTCACAAATTGCGATGTCTTCATCTGTGAAGACTTTGTCCCTTCTAACAAAGAGCATCGTCGCCATTCTGTTTCCGCCAAATACCACAGGTACAACCGTGTGGTATTTATAGGCCATGGAATAATCATTTCCATAGAATTCCTTGATATCGTCTCCGACAATATTCTCTCTGGTTTCTATTACATCCAGATACTTGTCATTGAACTGTTTAGGCAGAATATACTTTCCGGTCTCGCTATCCAACACCAAAGGAGCTTCTTCTCCCTTGTCGAATTTAGCCGCCAGGACCTTTCCTCTTTTGTTCATTATGTAAACATTGGCTTCAACCAAGTCATACATGATATTACACAATTCCTCAAAGGAAACATAGCCTGTTGCGCTCTCTGTTAGAACCCAATTAAGTTTACGTACTCTGGTAAGGATATCTGCCCTCATATTCACCTCTTTTTCCTATAGAATATATCTATCCACATCATCCTTATCGATAGTGTCGCTGAATCTGTCTCTTACATATTCTCTATCGATAGTTAATGGCTTACCACCTGTATCAGGTACATTGTAGGATATATCCTCTAACAATTTCTCCATTATGGTATAAAGCCTTCTAGCTCCGATATTCTCAGTTTGTTCATTCATAAGATAAGCCATACTTGCAATTTCGTCAATAGCATCTTCAGAAAATTCTAACTTTATATTCTCCGTTGCAAGAAGTGCCTGATTTTGCTTTATTATTGCATTCTCAGGTACAGTGAGTATCTTCACGAAGGTTTCCTTATCCAGATTATTCAGTTCAACTCTTATCGGAAAACGGCCTTGTAATTCCGGGATTAAATCCGTAGGCTTGGCAACGTGGAAAGCGCCTGCGCCGATGAACAAAACGTGATCGGTTTTTACCGGACCATATTTTGTGTTAACAACACTTCCCTCAACGATAGGAAGAATATCTCTTTGGACTCCCTCTCTGGATACATCTGCACCCACTCTATACTCGGAGCTGGAAGCGATTTTATCGAACTCATCGATGAAGATGATTCCGTTTTGCTCTGCATTATGAAGGGCCTCATCCGTAACCTGATCCATGTCTACCAGATTCTGAGCTTCTTGCTCTCTAAGAATCTTTCTTGCTTCGCTTACTCTTACTCTTTTCTTTTTGGTTCGCTTTGGCATCATATCGCCAAAGATATTTCCGATGGCAATAGACATACCTTCGTTGCTCATATCCAATTGATTGCCTTTGGGTGTGTCTACAATTTCTATTTCAATAAACTGTTCTTCCAATAGTCCCTGTCTGAGTTGCTGACGAACCTGTTCTCTGGCCATCTCAATATCGCCACTAGGTTTAACTTCTTCCTGGCTCGGTTGATTTTGCTGTTGTCCCGTCTGCATAGGAAATCCATTTAGAATAAAAGTAAATGGATTGTTGGGATTAGGCGCAGCATTCTGATTCTGAGTTTTCTTTCCCGGGATAATTGCCTCTAATATTTTTTCCTCAGCAATATTATCTGCAATATCATATTTTTCTTTTAACTTGGATTGCTTGGTGATTCTAATAGAAGCCTCTACCAAATCCCTAACCATGGAGTCAACATCCCTACCTACATAACCAACCTCAGTGAACTTGGTTGCTTCCACTTTAACAAAAGGCGCCTCCATGAGTTTGGCCAAACGTCTGGCGATCTCAGTCTTACCACATCCTGTAGGACCCATCATTAAAATATTTTTTGGAGTTATTTCTTCCCTCATTTCTTCGGAAAGAAGAGACCTTCTGTACCTGTTTCTAAGGGCGATGGCAACCATTTTCTTTGCCTCGTCCTGGCCGATAATATATTTATCAAGTTCTGCCACAATTTCCTTTGGCGTCATTTCCTGAATTCTGTTTGCCATGATTTCCTCCTACTAACCCTATAGAGTCTGAGTCACTTAAAGAGTTTCAACTGTTATGTGGTCGTTCGTATACACACATATGGATGAAGCAATTGTGAGTGCTTCCTTTACGATTTCTGACGCATTCATTTCTGTGTGATTGAATAATGCGGAAGCAGCGGCATATGCATAGTTCCCACCTGAACCAATTGCCACAACATCCTGGTCAGGTTTAATGACTTCCCCTGTACCTGAAATAACCAAAAGATCATCTCTATCTGCCACAATCATAAGCGCTTCCAGGTTTCTCATTCCCCTGTCAGATCTCCACATCTGAGCTAAATCAACAGCTGCCCTCTTTAGATTTCCCCCATGTTCTTCAAGCTTCTTTTCGAATTTCTCTGTCAAAGAAAAGGCATCGGACACTGTACCGGCAAACCCGGTTAGCACCTTTCCACCATAGATTCTTTTTACCTTTTTCGCACTGTTCTTCATTATTGAGGTTTCGCCCATAGTGACCTGTCCATCGCCTCCAATAGCAACATCATCGGGACCCTTCCTCACTGCACAAATTGTAGTTGCATGAAATTCTATCATTCTTTATCCCTCCATAAAGGTTATCCATATTTGCAAGGACGGTTTCCTCGGAAACCGTCCCATTAATAATCAATTATTTTTCTGTATATCCACATTCGGAATTTGAACAAACCAATTGTTTGCTTCTGCCTCCCTTTGTTGTCAATAAGCTACCGCAATCGGGGCATTTTTTGTCTACAGGTTTATTCCAGAATACAGTATTACATTCTGGATACCCACTGCAGCCATAGAATAAACGTCCTTTTTTACTGCGCCTTGCCACCAGGTCCTTTCCACAAACCGGACATGGGACTCCAACCTTCTCTACAATAGGCTTAGTGTTCTTACATTCAGGATATCCACTGCAAGCAATGAAATCTCCAAATCTTCCATTCTTTATCACCAAAGGTTTACCACAGAATTCACAGTTTTCTCCGGTGAGTTGATCTTCTATCTTTACCCTCTCAATTACTTTATCGGCAGCCTCCAATTCCTTTGAAAACGGGCCATAGAAATCCCCTACAACTTTCTTCCATTCGATTTCATTCATTTCTATGGCGTCGAGCTTATCCTCCATCTCAGCCGTAAAGTTAACGTCCACGATATCTTGGAAGTGTTCTTCCATCATGTCATTAACAACGAAGCCTAGGTCGGTTGCTTTTAATGACTTCTTTTCCTTTGTCACATATCTTCTTTCAGATAAAGTACTTACAATCGGTGCATATGTACTCGGTCTTCCTATATTTTTCTCTTCTAATTCTCTTACGAGACTTGCTTCTGTATATCTGGCGGGAGGCTGTGTAAAAGCTTGTTCTCCGGTGATTTCCTCTGCCTTAAGTTCCTCTCCCTGTTCAATTTTAGGAAGCATTTTATTATCTTCATCATCGTTTGCCAGCTTATAGACTTTTCTGAAACCCTCGAAAAGTAGTTCTGAACCGTTGGCTCTTAATCCATATACTCCGTTTGCGATATTAACCTGAACGCTGTTAAATCTGGCAGGAGTCATTTGGCTGGCCACAAATCTGTTCCAAATCAAATTATAGAGTTTGAACTGATCTGAAGTTAACGAATCCTTTATGGCAGCAGGTGCCAAAGTTATATCCGAAGGTCTAATTGCTTCATGGGCATCCTGTATATCTTTTTTCTTATTGGTGTAAACATTGTTTCCACAATAAGCATTTCCGAATCTTTGTGCAATATACTCCTTTGCTGCAAGTCTGGCTGTATCTGAAACTCTTACAGAGTCAGTTCTAAGATAGGTAATAAGACCTGTAGTGCCCTGACCCTTAATATCAATACCTTCATAGAGTTGTTGTGCAATCATCATGGTTTTTCTTGCATTGAAATTCAGTCTGTTTCCAGCTTCCTGTTGCATGCTGCTGGTTGTAAATGGCGGTGCCGGTCTTACTGTACGCTCTTTTTCTATAACGCTCGATACGATGAATGAACCCTTTTCTAAATCACTTATAATTGCGTCATTTTCTGCCTTATTGCTTACGGTTATCTTTTCTCCGTTCTTTTCGATAAGCTTGGCCGAGAACTTTGTTCCCTTCCTAAAAACAGCATTTATATTCCAAAACTCCTGTGGAACAAAAGCCTGGATTTCTTTCTCTCTATCGCAGATTATTTTTAGAGCAGCGGATTGAACTCGGCCTGCAGAAAGGCCCTTTCTAACCTTTCTCCAAAGAAGAGGACTGATTTCATAACCAACCAATCTGTCCAGTTCTCTTCTGGCCTGCTGTGCATCAACCAATCCAAGGTTAATTGGTCTTGGGTTCTTTATGGCTTCTTTAATAGTATTCTTGGTTATTTCATGGAACTCAATTCTGCATGGCGAGGCAGGATCAATCCCCAGCAAGAATGCCAGGTGCCAGGAAATGGCTTCACCCTCTCTATCAGGGTCCGTTGCCAGGAAGACTTCTGAAGCTTTGGATGCTTCTTTCTTTAGTTCCTTTATGAGTGCACCTTTACCCCTGATGGGTATGTATTGTGGTTCAAAATTGTTTTCTTTATCGATACCCAATTTGCTCTTGGGAAGATCTCTAACATGACCAACAGATGCAATGACCTTATATTTAGCCCCCAGGTATTTACCGATGGTTTTGGCCTTGGATGGCGATTCAACTATTACAAGTATTTTCCCTTTTTCTGTTGTTTTTTTAGCCCTCGATTTAGGCTTAGCTACCGAACTTTTCTTTGCTGCTACAGCGCTCATGGTTCCTCCAAATATAACTATAATCTATTATTTTTTAAATCCAAATGATTAAAACATATAATATAGTAGTTAATAATCGTAATATTTGCAAGCAAAAAATAATTAATTATGCAAAATTTGATATAGAAACTCTTCCCATTTCGCAAAAAATCAAGCCCTTCATTTCCAGCACTGTTATTATCCCATTCGTTTCTGACACAGTCATATCAACCTTTTCAGCTATTTCTCCCAAAGGTACTTCTCCTAATCCTGCTATTAATTCCAGGATTCTTTTTTCATCATCTCCCAATCCTTCCAGGGCATTAAGATTTCTATCCATACCTACAATCTTGCCGGCATTTCTTCTCTTTATGATTTCTGAAAACAAATCGTCTATGATTACTAATGCCTTTGCTCCATCTCTAATTAGTTTATTTGGACCCATGCTATAAATATTTGTGATATTTCCCGGTACAGCAAATACCTCCTTACCCTGCTCCACTGCACATTCCGCAGTTATCAAAGATCCGGATCTGGTTGCTGCCTCCACAACTACAATCGCTTCCGATAGTGCACTTATAAGTCTGTTTCTATGAGGAAAGAATCCCGGATGCGCCTGAGTCCCGGGAGGGTATTCCGACAGCATCAAAGAATGTTTCTTTATTTTCTCATATAAATCCTTGTTTTCCTTGGGATATACCACATCCAACCCACATCCTACTACACCTATGGTCTGTCCTCCGGCCTGAAGGACTTCTCTATGTGCAGCTGAATCTATCCCTCTGGCAACACCGCTCACAACAACTATTCCGTACGCCGCTGCTCTTCTGGCAATTTCTTTGGTCACAGCCAAACCGTATTTAGTGCATCTTCTGGTTCCAACTATTCCAACCGCCGGCCTATCTGTCAAACTCAAATCCCCCTCGTAGTATAATGGCGCCTTATTCTTCACAAAGAGGTTTATTTTTTCAGGATATCTCTCGTCTCCTAATTCCAGTTTTCCTTTATCAAGGTTTAATTCACTCAAACTATTTCCTCCTCTCTCTATACTGAAGCGCCTCCGCCATATGTTTTAGTTCTATTAATTCTTCTCCTTCGATATCCGCTATCGTCCTGGCAATCTTCTTTACCTTGGTCGCGCTCCTGGGTTCTAGCGCCATACTGTCATATGCATTTCTAAAGAGGCTTTCAGCATCACCCCGCATTATGCAGACATCCTTAAGCGCGGCATCGTCCAATTCACTGTTAAGGAATGCTTTTGACTTATTAAATCTATTCTTTTGAATAAGCCTCGCCCTTTCAATTTCATCTCGCATTTCTTTGCTGCTCTTTCCATCTTTGCCTGTAAGATCTACATATTCAGGACTTGTCAATTCCACGTGAATATCAATTCTTCCGAGCATAGGCCCTGAGATTCTGGATCTATATGCCTGCAATTCATTTGGAGTGCATGTGCACTCCTTTCTGGGGTCCCCGTAATGCCCGCATTTACATGGGTTAGATGCTGCGACAAACATAAAATCTGCAGGGTATTTATATGTTTCTCCCATCCTGTTTATTATTACCGATTTACTCTCCATTGGAATTCTAAGGCAGTCAATTAGATCCCTTCCTCTTTCCCCTAGTTCATCAATGAATAGTACGCCCTTATGAGCCAACGTAACTTCTCCTGGCCTCGGAGGCACTCCACTTCCGAGTAAACCCGGAATAGTAATACTCATACCGGGATTTCTAAACGGTCTCTGTGTTATTATCTGATTCTCATCATTTAGCAAGCCCGCAACAGAGTATATCGATGTTAATTCCAGTATTTCTTCCCTATTTAGCTCTGGCATCACAAACGGAAGTCGCTCAGCCATCATCGTTTTCCCGGTTCCAGGACTTCCCTTCATCATGATTCCATGGCCACCTGCAGCAGCAATTGTTACAGCCCGTTTCGCGTGCTCCTGTCCCTTGATTTCAATATAGTCAGGTACTTGCTCCATCGAATAATCCTTGGATAGTTCATGTTTCGAATCCTGAATGGAGGTATGTATCATTCTATCTTCCAAATTGTTTAAATAATTAACTAAGGTTTTCAAATCAGGCGCAGCCAGGACTTCTATCCCTTCAACCAAAAGAGATTCTTCAATATTTCCAACAGGCACTATTACTCTTTTTATCCCACCATTTCTGAGGACTTTTACCATCGGCATAACGCCTCTGCATCTGTTGATTTCACCGTTTAATGCCAATTCACCCAGTAACCCTGTATTCTTTAATCTTTCTCCGGAAACCTGACCCGAAGAAATAAGCAAACCTATTCCCATGGCGAGATCGAAATGGCTTCCTTTCTTTCGTAGCCATGCAGGCGAAAGATTAATAGTAATTCTTTCGTTTGGAAACTCATATTTACTTGAAGTGATAGCAGAGCGAATCCTGGCCGCAGCCTCCTTAACAATTGTATCTCCTAAACCTATAATATTGATATTGGGCAGCCCTCTCACAATATCTGTTTCTATATCTATGAGCCTGGCGTCCATTCCATTTATGGAAGCGGATTTAACTCTGGAAAGCATCATTCCACCCCCTCAATATGATTAACCAAAACCTCGATTACATCTATCGTATACTTGTATTCAGGAATACAGCATGGACAAGACTTGATCTTTTCCTCAAAATCCTTTATAAAGAACTCCGCTGTGTTCTTTATATGCTTTAGTTTCTCCTTTGTCACCGATTCTTTTGGAAATCCGTATTCAATCCCTGTTCTGGTCTTAACTTCAACAAAATGAATCGTGTCTCCGTATCTGGAAATAATGTCAATTTCCCCTGTTTTACATCTGTAACCCCTTGCCAGTATTTCGTGCCCTTTGGCATACAAAAACTTTGTTGCCATATCCTCGCCTGACTTTCCAAGCAGTGTTTTATTCATAAATTCTTTCCTCCTCATTCAAAAAAAATGACATATATTGTAATTATATTATCATAACAATTACAATAATGTCAATTTTTCCCATAGAATCCCCTTACAATTCCCATAGGTCTTTATTCAATTGAAAAATGAAGCTTTTCAGGCTATTTAAAGGCGAATTTTTCTATCGCATATGCTACTCCATCTTCATAATTTGGCAAAGTCACATAATCTGCAACCTTCTTCACCGGATCTTCAGCATTCCCCATTGCTATTCCTAGTCCGGCCAGCTTTATCATCTCAATATCATTTGGATTGTCTCCGCATGCCATCAGGTTTTCTTTTTTAACCCCCATTTTTTCCATCAAAAATCTTAGAGCCTCTCCCTTGCTCGTAGTTGCTCCCCCTATTTCATTATTAAGTGGAACTGATGATGTTAGCTTTATGTTTTTTATTCCCTTAAGTATCTCTTGCATCGGGGATTTTTCTTCCATGGTCATGTAATTAACATTTATATTTTCTATCTTGGATTTATGCTTTAATAATAGCGAATAGACATCGTCAACCGGTATTCTGCTCCATTTAAGATACTCTTTGCTTCTGGTTTTCTTTATCCCATTCATAACATTGTCGTACTCACGTCTTCCAATATATGCACAGCCATCAACAAAAACCTCTATATCGGTATCATTCTCCGTAAGGACTTTGTAAATTGTTTCAATTTCAGATTCCGCGATGTAATTCTCATAAACAATCCTGTTATCTACTATGTCTAATATCCTTGCTCCGTTTGAGGTTGCAACATATCTAAGACCTTTGATTTCAAAAATACAATCAGGAAGAGATTGCTGAGCTCTCCCTGTTGCTATGATTATTTCTATTCCTCTTTTGATTGCCTGATTAAAAACATCTACTGTTCGCTCGGAAAAACCCGTTTCGCTGGAAAGTGCGGTTCCATCCAGATCCAAGCCAATCATCTTAATCTCGTTTTGATAAATAAAGTCATTCATTACTTTTGGAGTTCCTTTTTAATACTCTGTTAAACGATTTTTACAACTATTGCTATTGCTATTACTTTTTGCTATTCTTTTTGCTATGACTTTTGCTATGACTACTACTATTACTATAAATATAAATATAAATGTAAATATAAATATAAATGTAACTATAACTATAACTATAAATAATATATAAAATAAGGACGACCCCAGGTGAGAATCGTCCTAATTATTACTATTAAACAAATGATTCAATAGGTGTTGTGACTATATCCAATGGTGATTCTTATTATTTGTCTTCCTTATCGTCATCATCATCGTCGTCATCGTCATCGTCGTCGTCATCATCATCGTCATCTTCCTTAGCAGCATCCTCTACCGGAGCTTCTTCTGCTGGAACTTCTTCGACTACTTCAACTACTTCTTCTACGACTTCAGATGCTTCAGATGTGGCTTCCTGATCTGCTTCAGATGCCTCCTGAGCAGGTGCTTCTTCAGTAGCTTCTTCTTCTCCACCTTCGATAGTTGCCTTGATGCTTAGGCTAATTCTCTTTCTCTCTGTATCGATGTCGAGAATCTTAGTCAGAACTTCCTGTCCAACCTTCAGTTCTTCAGAAATATCTGCAACTCTCTTATTGGCAACTTCCGAAATATGAACGAGTCCGTCCATACCGGGTTCCAATTCTACGAAAGCACCATATTCCTTAAGCTGAACAACCTTGCCCGGAACTACGGAACCAATCTGATACTTCTCATTGATTACACTCCATGGTTCAGGTGTGATCTGTTTTAGGCCTAGTGAAATCTTGTTCTTATCCTGGTTCATGGAAAGAATCTTAACATTGATTGTATCTCCAATCTTAAGAACTTCTTCCGGATGTCTTAACTTACCCCAGGAAATCTCTGAGATATGAAGGAGTCCATCCAATCCACCGATGTCTACGAATGCACCGTATTCGGTAAATCTCATTACTGTACCTTCCACAACATCACCCACATTCAGGTTTTCCCAAATGTTTGCGATTTGCTTCTGCTTCTCATCCATAATAACTGCCTTATGTGAGAATACAGCTCTGTTTCTTCTTGGATCAACTCTAGTTACTCTTACGTCCATAGTCTTTCCAATGTATTCGTCGGCTTTATCAGCCTCAACGAATCTGTCAGAAAGCTGGGACATAGGAATAAATCCTGTAACTTCCTTGTAAGCAGCAATAACACCACCGTTGACTGCTCTTACTACCTTTACATTGATAATATCCCTGTTCTCGTGAGCTTCATTGATCTCTGTCCAATGCTCACTGATTTCAAGACGTTTCTTGGAAAGCAGGATACTGCCATCACCGTCGTCTGTCTTGATGACCTTGGCCTGAATCTCATCGTTAGGCTTAAATACGCTGGTAAGAGTTTCTCCTTCCTCTAGTGTGATTTCATCTGCAGGAAGGATTCCGTCTTTTTTGCAGCCCAGATTTACGATTACTTCCTTGTCTGTAACCTGGTGAACTGTGCCTGTAACGATTTCTCCATTCCTAGGCAGTCTGGTTGAAGCTTCAATTTCATCCATGAAATCTGCCATTGTCATTGCTTCTTCTTTGACAGGCTCTTCTTTTACGGCTTCTACCTGGACCTCTTCTACTTTAGGTTCTTCTTTGGTGATTTCTTCTGTTGTCATGTTTTCGTTAGTGATAACTTCGCTCATTTTGGCAATAACCTCCTTAATTGCACTTTCGGGCGTCGAGGCACCCGCGGCAACTCCTATTTTATTATATTTTTTGATTTCTTTCAATGGTAAATCTTGAATATTTTCAACAAAAAAAGTATTTGGACAGTACTTTTTGGAAATCTCATACAATTTTTGTGTGTTTGAACTATGCCTACCACCAATAATCACCATAGCATCAACGGATTGAGCAGTCTCTTTGCAGCTGTCCTGCCTAAGTGTTGTTGCATTGCAAATAGTGTTATGAAGCTCGTACTCCTGATTCTTCTCCTCCAGCACTTCGACAATATCATCCATGAGTTCTTTTCTGATGGTAGTTTGACACACGAGAAAATATGGCCTATCGGAGTTAGCTATCTCTTTTGCTTCCGTTTCACTTCCAACTATGATTGCCTCATAATTGCACCAACCGTTTGTTGCGATTACTTCCTGGTGAGTGGCATCTCCTATTATCAAAACCGGCTTTCCATCATCATAAGCTTCTTTCACCAGTTCGTGAATCCTGGATACAAAGGGACAAGTGGTATCTGTAAGAATAATTCCCATTTCAATTGCTTTTCTATAGAATTCCTCAGGCTCACCATGAGATCTTATTACAACACGGTCTCCTTCACGGGCCTCATCTAGTGATTCTATAATCTCACATCCCCTTTCCTCTAATGATTGGGTTACTTGTGAATTGTGAATAAGTGGACCGCATGTAAATAACCTACCCCTAATTGCTTCAGGAATAGTTTTTTCCGACAGATATTTTTCAATCTCTTTTTCTGTAATTTCCAAGGCTCTTTTTACACCAAAACAGAACCCTGAATTATTTGCTCTTTTGATTTCCATGAACCTATCCTATATGATATTGCCGTATAAAGCAATACCTCGCTTTTCGTAATCAAGGTTTCGTAAATCATCTACCGAAAACACTTCTTCCTTCATCTTTTCGATTCTTCTCATACAGGTTTCCATCCCAATTCTATTATCCGCTAGTATTTCCATCACCTTCTTAACTGTCTCGCAACCATTGGTTTTGCCGGCGTCTCCTGCCATTTGTTTCTTATACTCACCCTTTTTATACTCATTCAAATCCTCTAAAGGATATATTTCATTTAAAAATTGAAATACAGCTTTTCGAATCACTTTATTCGGATCTTTAAGAGGCATATCCGAGCTTCGTACAGGAACATAGGAAACCCTAACCTTTCCATCCCTACAAAGAAAAACAAGTTTCTCTTTTAATAGATACTGCGATGGAAAAATATAATGGTCCATAGTTGAACGCATTCCCTTAATTAACATCGAGGCGATATAAGGAGCCTCGCTAAAGCTCATCCCTCTCCTTATGGGATCCATATCGGACAGGTTATAACAAAGCCGTATACCTTCTTTATCCAAAATCTCATACGTCATTGGAACAAAGAAATCCATTTTGTTTCGAGTTACTATATCCAATTGAAAAGGGATTATATCTTCATATCTAAAATCTTTACATACAATGTCTTTTAATGCCATCTTATCCTCCACAGGACGCACAGGCGGTATAGCCCCTAGACTCTGCATCCTTCTTCTCCATTTCCACATAGTATTTATCCACCGCACTGCACTTCCCCAAATGATATACCTTTCCATCCGTGAAGAAGCAAAATACTACTTCACCCAATGCTGCACCTCCGCTGTGACAATTTGAACATGGTTTAAACTTTGATTTTATGTCACCGGTCAAAAAAACCTTCTCGCATGCAGGATTAAGGAATGGGCAACTCTTATTGTGATATCTTTCTCCTCTATTTGGAAAAACATAAACTATCTCCGATCTTTCATAACCGATTAATGCATGTTCTCCTGAATCCCCGGATCTATTAAGTCCTGTAAAGGCTCTGGACCTAACCCTTTGATCGATTCTAAGGAGACTGTATTTACCTAGAGGATTCAATCCTGAATAATCTAATCTCAGTCCAATTGAGATTAAGTCTTCCATTCCCATTTCTCCGTGAAGATATCCGTAATCCGAAAGATGAACACTGTCTACCACAGGGCTTTCAGACTTTACCTTTCTCTCCACTATAATGGGAAGAGTAATTGGATCCTCTATAAATGCAGCTTTTATATCAGCCGCTTTAAGTTCCTCTCCCATAACAAAAAGTGCTTTTTCCGAGGCAGAAATCATTGATACTATTGATATTAAGAGAGCCATTACAATTATGAACGGTGGAATAATAAGCGAGGCTTCCAGTATGTATGTGCCCTTTTTACTCCTGATATTCTGCTTCAAACTCATATACTTCACCATTTGCATTCATCTGATAATTCACACCCACATAATGTTCCTGTATAAGAAAATCACTCCTATAGTTATAGCGCATATTAATCTGAATCAAATCCATTATTCTTAAAAGTTTTGTTTTGTCATCCAGTAAGCAAAGCATGTACACTATGTAGTCATTATAGTCATCGCCCGTTCTATTACCAGTATCTATACAGCCGTCATTAATATTGTTTATTACATTCTCCAGACTCACAGCCCAGGATTCTTCAGTCTTCATTACAGGTACAGGTTTTCCACGAATCAATAGTTCATAATCGTTCACGCTCTCTGCCAGAGCCCAGGCACCTGTAATTACTGCAGCTGCCTCCTCCGGTGCATAACCCGCGGTTATTACCGCTGCTGCAGCAAGAATCATTTCCTGCATTTCAGGATTGCTCTCAATATACATTACATTCATAACTTCTCTCATTGCGATTATTCTATTCCGTACGGCTTTCCTGTTCTGCTCATCGGAAGTCTTTCCTGCGACTATATACTCCTGTTCTCCGAACAAAAAACCATAATTTCCTTCTTTGGCATAGTACGTATTTCTAAACTTACTCTGGATATATTTATTAATAAAATATTCATCTGTACCAGTTTTAATGATATCCCTTACCGAGGTAAATGATTTTAAAAACTCTCCGGCTCTATCCAAAAGCCCATCATTTGTTCTCCCTGCAGATGGCAAGGAGTTTAATGTGCTCTGGTTAAATATAGCTCTGGGACTTCCTGATGATCCTGTTCCGTCATCATATCTGACCAGGGCGGAATCGTTTTCTCCCATTATGAGCCCCGATGCTGTTTCCAGGGTCATAATTTCCCGTATCTGTTTTAAGAGGTTTTCTGTTTTAGCCAAGGAAAAATCATATATTTTTACGTTTTCTACATTACAACTGGCATAGTGCTTATGTTTAAACGTATAGTCAATTAAGAATTGTAATTTTTGTCCTACCAAACCTTCGTCGCCATAATAAGCAAAAATGCCATATTTATCATATAATTCAGTATCATATTCTCCCAAAATAGATTCCGCCCACAAATCACCCAATACATATGATCCTGTTTTAACTAATTCGTTTTTTGAAGCAGAGATATAGAAGCTTATTAGGGAAATCATCGTGGTTAAAAACACCAGAGCGTATACAGTAATAGAACCCCTTTTGGAAAGTATTTCTTTTCCGGAAATCAATTGCTCTTTATGAAGCATCACATTCATCCCTTCTAAACCTAGTATATACAGAACTTCGTTTTTTATTTGGTCATATTAACTATCTTTATACTCATCACTTGCTAAACATGATTATTTCTGTATTTTTGTAGCTAAATACCGCTAAGCTTATTCCACAAAGAATTCGCTAGTCCTAACCATAGTGGCTTCATCGATTACGTACCCGTATGCATTATAATTCTTGGATAATTCGTATAAATAAAAACCGCCGGTACCGGATGTTGTCGATGTACTTCTTTCAATCTTTTTCATCAATGCTTTTTCCTCTCTAATTGCATTTATTATTTCCTTTTGCACATTGCAGTCTGCCCTGAATGACGCAAACTTAAAAATGCATGCACCGATTAAAGACACTATGATTAGGATGAATAATGGTAAAACCATAGAGGCCTCTACTATTTCCTGACCTCTTTTATTTGCTATGCATTTAGGTCGGAGAAAACCGTATTTACGAATTGTGTGATTTGTGTTCTGAATATCAGGCCTAGTGTTATTGCTAAAGCTATCAAAATTGCAACTTGCACCATTTCCATACCACTTTTGTTTCTTAGCATTTTCATATCCCTTTTCTCCTTTCATGTTTTTTGAATTCTTGGATTTATTAATTATATTTACATCTGCATAAGTGCAGGACCGGCCGTTATTATTAGCAATGCTATCATCATTATTCCCAGAGGAAGGGTTAATTTGCTTTCTGCAATTCTTCCCTGTTCCTCTGCTCTTTTCTTTCTTTTTTCCCATAATAGTTCTCCCTCCAAAGCCAGCTTTGATCTTAAATCCGTACCCTTTTTTTGATTGTCCATGATTATAGTGGTCATTCTTTTTAGCTCGGATATTTTCTTCTTCCTTGCATATTCATTAAGTAGTTTGGTGGTGTCCCCATTGGTTCTCTCGGCTTCTTTTATTATCGTTCCGAGTTTTCTGGGAAGCAGACTCGTGACACCTAAGCCATCATCACTCGTAATTGCTATTCTCTTAAGGCACTCCTCGTAGACCAGCCCACTTCCCAAAAGAAGAACCAATTTATTGTTGAATGACGGAAGTTCATTTAGAATTGAATAAGCTTCTCGTCTTTCTTTCTGCTTAACTTCATCCTTCTCCCCTCTATACATAAACATGAGAAGAAGTGGTGGGAAAATAATTGGAAGAAGCCACGTCATTTCCGATTCGCTTCTTTTCCATTCCAGGATCATAGAATCACCAATTTGATTTGGAAGAACCAAAACATCCTCTTCTGTTTGATTCATCTCTCTAATCAACCTGGTTATCTCAATATTCATTTCATCTTCTTCACTTAGGATATGCTCAGCCTTATCAGACTCTTTTACTAATCCTTTCTTAAGAATCACATCTCTCTCAACCGATACTCCGTTTCTAATTGCTGTTACACTTAAAGAAACCCCTTGGTTTATCGATTCACCCTTTACACCTTGTATTTCATTCTCCTCGAATACAAACATATTCCTTCTGGACTCTGACGATTTATAGAGAAGCACCATAGCGAGAAGCGATATTAGGGCTATGAGAATAATGAATATTCTTTTGTTTTTACAGAAGACCATAAACTCCTTCATCATTGCCACCTCCCATATCAATCTATCCATACATCCTATTCACATACTCATACTCATATACATGTATGCCTGCGTTATTATATTTTTGTATTTTTATATTTTGGTATGCTTGTATTTTTGTATTTTTGCATCCTTATATTCTTCTAAACTTCAATCCTGGTAATCTTCTCCGTCATGTAAACGGAATAAACCATAGCGAGCGCAGCAACAGTCATTAATATCTTTCCGAGGAAACTTTCATACATAAGGTCCAAATAAGAAGGCGATGTTAATCTTAAAAACAATATCATCGCAATTGGCATGATTCCCATCATTCTTCCCTCTGTCTTCTTTTGTGAAAAAAGTGTCCTCATCTCGTTTTCGATATTTATCTTTTCAACAATTAGAGAGGATGCCCTATCCACTGCCTGAACCAGATTGCCTCCTGCATCCCTGCAGGCAGAAAAGACTCTAGAGAAATCTTCAATATCCTCCAATCCGCTTCTAACAGCAAGGTCATTCCACAATTCAACATCGCTTCCGGCAACCTCCCGCATCTTCTTTATCATATGAGTCAATTCTTTCTTCATATCGGAATCTTCACCATATATATCTCCAATCTGCAAGGATGCGATTTCCATAGCTTCCTCTATATGTGCGCCTGCAGCAAAGGACGAAGAAAAACTATAAAGAACATCCCTAAACTGATCTCTGATTTTTATTCTCCTTTTATCGGAAAGCATTTCCTCTATGGGTTTCTTTAACAGAATGAATACAATAGGAGCAAGTAAAGTTCCGAGGAGCGAATTATAGAATAAGAATCCACCCAAAAGGGTTGCAGCAATGGAGAATATCGCCAGAATAAACATCTCTCTATTCTTCAGTTTATAATTCCTGTAATCCTGCATTATCCCCTTCTCTTCTGAATCCCCTAAGCATGAGCTTGGTTCTGTTTTCGATTGGATTCTCTGTCCTGATTAAATTCAGTTTCTCGTCAACTCTGAATAAAGGGTTTATCACATATTCTGTACCATCGAATCCATTTATCTCGCTTATTTCCAATACTTTTCTGGAACCATCACCTAGTCTGGCCAATTGAACCATGATATCTATCGCTTCAACTATCTGGGCTCTGACAGCATCCATTGGCATTTCAGTTCCGGAGATGTACATGGCTTCCAATCTTCTAAGCATACCTTTGATCGAGTTGCCATGTCCTGTAGACATTCCACTATGACCGGTGTTCAATGCTTGAAGCATGTCCGACACCTCTTTACCTCTTACTTCTCCTACAATAATTCTGTCCGGTCTCATTCTGAGTGAAGATCTAATAAGCATGTCCATGGTTACTGAGCCCTGTCCCGCAGAATTGGTGTTCCTGCATTCCATTCTCACCAGATTATCTATGCCATCCATTTGAAGTTCTGCAGAGTCCTCTATAGTTACAACTCTTTCTCCCTTTGGTATAAGGTCGGATAGCGCATTTAAAAAAGTTGTTTTACCTGACGATGTGCCACCGGAAACGAAGATATTGTATCCGGACGCAACCAGGGCTTCCAATACTTCTCCTGCCTCCAACGAAAGCTCTCCAGTTTCAATCATCTCCCCGATGGTTATCTTTCTATGTCTAAATTTTCTTATGGTCAAAGCCGGACCATCCAAAGCCACATTACTTAAGACTGCGTTCACTCTGGAACCATCCTTTAACCTGGCATCCAAAATTGGATTCATCTCGTTTATCTCTCTTCTTACCGAAGCAGCTATTCTTCTTATGACCTGATCCAACTCCTGGGTGGAATCGAATTCCTCGTCCAACAATTCTATCTTCCCATTTCTCTCAACAAATATTCGTTCAGCACCGTTTACCATGATTTCACTTATATCTCCATCCTCCAGAAGATATGATATTGGTCCCAGTTGTCCTCGCAGTTTTCCATGAATTCTATCCACCATGAATATCAGTCTCCCTAGAGGAATTTCATTTTTATAAATCAATGCCAATTCCTCAATCATCTTTAACGCTTCTTCATCGCTGGAGACATCCTTTCTAAGAATAATCTCCGTTGAGTCCTCCATAAGCTTTTTTGCTATTTCTTTTTCTCTATGCATAATTCCTCCCTAAAACCTCATCTGCCAGGAAACGAATTTCGTTTCCAAACTCACTATCAATACTTCTATCTGTTATTACTCCGTAATAGGGTATGATTAAATCCTTTACCTTCATTTTCTCCGCTATTTTTCTATAACCATCCTCTTCTATCATCCCACTTGCGTCATTTAAAACTTTAACAGTTTTAATTGGACCAAGTCTAAGAAGTTCTTCTATACAGGGCATTCCATTTTTTATCCATTCCATATTCATTGGAAGCACGCATACTGCCGAATCCATTTTCTTTAATAAGGACGCATGCCTGGAAGATAGATGATTACCATAGTCAAATATAAAAACATCAAATCCGGATTCCGCAGCAGCGTCTGTTAATATCTTCAATATGTCATCACTTATTGTTTCCGTATAACTGTTGATTACACCGCGTCTTATAAAGCTAACGCCATCGATATTTTCAGCGAATCCTTCGACATTTATTTTCCTTCCCCGCATTACATTAAAGAGTAGGTTGGCCAAATCCATTTTAGATTCACTCATACCAAGAGTTGATTCATTTAGAGCCAAAGGACTTAGGTCCAAAACCAGGGGCTTATATCCACTTCTGTACAGAACTTTGGCAATACTTTTAGCTATAAGGCTGGATCCACTTCCTCCTTTTGCAGAATAAACACCTATCCTCTTAATCTTGGTTGCTATACCGAACTGCGGACTAAGATTGAAGCCCCTCTCCATCGCATATTCAGCCTCAATCCTAGCCAGCAGTTCAGAAAAGCATTTATCACTATTAACTTTAAGGAGGCGTATATTATTATCATCTATCTCCAAAGGCTCGATCTCATCCCATAAAAGCAATACTTCTTCATCGTAATCCTTTAAAACGTTGAATAATCCCGAGTAGATGAGCATTCCCTTTAGCACTTCTCTAAAGTCTTTATCTTCAATTTTTAATGCACAATTTATTCTGTTTAACACTTTCTCTCTCCTGCTGTTTTCGGGATGATAATACTTTCCCCATACTCGGTCAATCCCCAATTTCGTGTGATTCTTTCCCCATACAAATGGCTATTTTTCAACAAAAAAGAGAGCGGGACTCTCCCCTTACTCTCCCCATACAGATTTTTGTAGAATAAACAAAACGGCCTCCGCTTTGATATTTCAATCAGCGAAGGCCATCGATATCATTTTCGTTTTTTCCTCTCCCCTTACAATCCCCTTTCTTCCAGTTCTTCAGAAATTTTTACCAATTCATCATTTCTCTTTGTTTTAAGGGTAGTTGTCTTTATTGTGGGTCTATCCGATAAGAAGAACTTCTTCACCATCTTATATGATGGCATGGACTTGTTAATCTCTTCTAGATCCTTTTCAAATATATCGTTTAACTGCTCAACAGTTATTCCTTCTTCTTTCAGATACTCTTCGTCATAAACAACCTTTAACCAAAGCACAACGTCGTTGGCTTTATCTCTGGAGAAAAGCATGCTCTCCGACACATATGGAAGCAGGTTTACCAAGGTTTCTATTTCTTCAGGAAATACGTTTTTACCATTCTTCATCACGATTACATTTTTCTTTCGACCTGTAATAAAGAGATATCCGTCCTTATCGAAATAGGCCAAATCACCCGTGTGGAACCAGCCATCTTTTATTACTGCATCCGTTGCTTCCTGGTCCTTATAATAACCCAGCATCACGTTGTCACCCTTGGCGCATAGTTCACCTATTCCGTCCTCATCCGGATTATCTATCTTGGTTTCAACGAAAGGCATGGTTTTTCCAACAGAACCCGGTCTGACATATCTATAAGTTTCACTGGCTATCGTTGGAGATGTCTCTGTAAGACCATATCCGCAAACAGTCAAAATACCAAAGTCGTTAAGCCCCTTACTTACAACAGGATCCAAGGCAGCGGCACCATTAATAAAGAAGCGCATCCTTCCTCCCATCTGGTCAATGATGGACTTAAATAGTTTACGTCTTAGATAGATATTGAATTTTTCCGAGGTCTCGCAAATTTTTAATGCCTTTTCAACCTTTGGCCTCATGCCCTGCTTATCGATACCCTTCCAAATCTTGCGATACAGGTTTTCCAAAAGGAGCGGAACGGTCATCATTACCGATACACCGTATTCCTGGAAGTTGGCAGAAATGTATTTCAAACCATCGCAGAATACATTCTTTATTCCCTGGGTTATGAATACCAGGAGTCCACCCATGCCGAAGACGTGATGCAGAGGAACAAATAGCATAGCAACATCATCCGGAAAGAATAGTTCTTCGCAATCCATATAATATGTGATGCTGCAAAGATTTCTGTGGCAAAGCATTACTGCCTTTGATGCCTGAGTTGTTCCTGATGTAAAGAGCAGGAAATTCATCGCATCTCTATCTATTGGAGTATCCAGATAATCGCGATTTCCTGCTTCAACCAAGGCTTTTCCTCTTCCAACAAGTTCCGACAGAGACTTCCCGTCCTCCGGTATGAAATCAAGCCCAAAAATATCGTGCAGGAGTCCTGATGTTCCATTCTGTTCTAAGCTCAGTTCCTCCTTTAGTTCTCTAAATATCGGAAATGTTTTCTTGTCACAAAAAACTGCGTTGATTTCTCCTCTTTCGATAAGCCCCTTTAATTCTTCCTTTTGAAGAAGCTTGTCTAGAGGGACTACGACTCCCAGGCCGCAAGCAGTTGCAAAGTACGAAAGAATCCAATTATAGCTATTCTCTCCTATAACGCCGATTCTCTTTCCGGAGTACCCCAATTCCCATAGGGCGGTTCCCAGGTATCCAATCTCATCATGAAATTCTCTGTATGTTGTATTTATATAGCTCGTTTCTTTGTTTCCTTCTGAGTCCTTGGTTTTTACCTTTGTAACAAAAGCCGTCTTGTTGGAAAACTTTTGTGCAGAATAGTGAACCATCTCCCTCAGGTCTTGAAATTCATGGAATTTCTTTTCCAAATAATAATTCTTTTTATAACCGTTAGTCATATTACAACCTCTCTTTATTTCATAAATATACTCTACTCTAAGCGGTCATTTATGTCAAACAACTAATGTATTTTTTTTACATAAAACGATTATTATTCAATTGATATTTTCAGCTTAAAGTGTTAGACTTTTCTCTATAAAAACAAAGGAGTAATTGTTAATATGTCAGATAATCAAAGATTGAAAAGAGTTTTTTCCGGTGTACAACCGACCGGAAATATACATATTGGAAACTACCTTGGAGCACTTCGTCAATTCGTTGAACTTCAGGAAGATCACGACTGCATTTATTGTATAGTTGACGAGCATGCTATTACAGTTCCACAGGATCCAAAGGAACTGAGGTCTCATATTTTGGATGTAGCTTCATTATACCTGGCTATCGGAGTCGACCCTAAGAAATCCATCATCTTTGTTCAATCCGACGTCCCTGCCCACGCGGAGCTGTCCTGGATTCTCACTTGCAATTCTTACACCGGAGAGCTATTTAGGATGACTCAGTTTAAATCAAAGAGTCAAAACAAAGAATCCGCCCCTGCAGGTCTTTTAATGTATCCTGTCCTTATGGCCGCAGATATTCTGTTATATGATACCGATGTAGTACCTGTCGGAAATGACCAAAAGCAGCATATCGAACTGGCCAGAGATATTGCAACCAGAGTGAATAATACCAGAAAGAAAACCTTCGTTGTTCCTGAAGGTCGCTTTATGAAGGAAGGAGCACGCATTATGGCGCTGGATGATCCTACCCAGAAAATGAGCAAGTCCGCAGAGAACATCCACAGCAGAATTTCACTTTTAGACGACGAGAATAAAATCAAGAAATCCATTATGAAATCAACTACCGATTCCGATGGAACAATCAGATTCGACGTGGAAAACAAACCGGGAGTAAGCAACCTGCTGAACATCTACAGCGTCCTATCCGGAAAAACAATTGATGAATTGGTAAGTGAATACGACGGCAAAGGTTATGGAGATTTCAAGAAAGATTTAGTCGATGTAACCATCTCGTCTCTGGCACCTATAAAAGAGAAATTTGATGAAATAAGACATTCCGATGAACTTATCGAAATACTAAACGATGGTGCCGAACGCGCCAACGCAATAGCCGTTAGAACCCTCCAAAGAGTAAAAGACGTTTACGGATTAGGTCTAGGTTCCAAATAATAATCCTCATATTTTGTGTTTGGCGGGATCATCATCAGTTCTCCATGCCCTGCCTGGTAGATGTCTTTGTTTACAAGGGTCCCGTCAAGCCACACATAGGCCAGAAACCTATCATATTTGTCCTTTTTTTCTATATCAAATTCCAACCCGACGGTTTTACCTTCGATTAGGCTTTTTACGTACTCCGTAGCAAGTCTACCCTCTTCTGTGTTTTTGGATTCATCGTGGCTGACACTTTCCGGGCAATCAATTCCGATAAGTCTTATTATGTTCTCTCCATCCATATCAAAGTCTTCCGGTATATCCTTTGCTTCTGAATTATTGTCGTTTCCGTTTCCGATAATAAGACTTTGATTCTTATCCACATGAAATTTAATAGTATCACCGTCTATTACATATACGACCTTACCGTAAAGAAGGTCGCTCTCTTCAGGCGTTTTAACAGGCTTCTTCAGAATTAAAATAAGAACAGTAAGAAGAGCTAAAATGATTATTGCAATTAAATACCTGTAGATTTTCTTTTTTTTATATGAACCCCTTTTCATAAGTAAAGCTATCAATCGATAATTACATCCAAGTATCTTTATCTGTTATTATATCGTCCAGCATAACATCGTAGTCTTCCACAGGAACCGTTGGTAATTCCTGCACATCGAAGGCCACACCTATTTTCTTTGCCTTTTTACATTTTGGGAGAAAACGATCATAATAACCTCCTCCCATGCCCAACCTATTATCATATTCATCGAAGCCTACCAAGGGGCATATAACCATATCTATCTCTTCAGGAAGCACTTCTCTTCCCATCTCTCTATTTGGTTCTTTTATACCAAATGGACCTTCTCGCCAAATGGCCTCACTATCCTTTCCCTGTGCTGCACCACCCGGTTCTATTGCAATCATGTTTTCCTTATCTATGCAAAGAGGATAGACGAAGGTTTTACCTGCTTTATCAAGATTCAGCTTTTCCAAATAATCCAGTTTTACCTCTCCCTTTGTCCATTTATAAAGCATGATTGTTTTCGCATTTTGGTATTCCGGCATTTCAAATATCGTCCTGCAGATAGTTTCTGACTTCTCTATTCTTTGTTTTTCCGAAAGTGAATCTCTTTTAGACTTACATATCTTTCTTAACCACCCTTTATATACCTTCATAAAGTCGGTACGTACGGCCCCTGCTAAATAAAGTGATCCAAACGCGATTATAGGTTTTCCAAAGCTGGCTGCGATGTCCTTTCCATAATCAAAACTGCAATTATCCGAATCTCGATTCTTCGCAATACTTAAATCGAGTGCTGTTTCAATACCCTTTGGAATATTGGAAGCTGCTATTGCTGCTGCACCCTTTGATTGAATGAATTCCGCCAGTTTATCTCCGGGAAGAGCTCTATCGCTATTAGGTGTAACACAGACAAAGGTATCCGCATATGGCATCATCATATCGACAATTGTTCCATAATCCTTATCAGCCAATACGCCCAAAATGAGAATAGGCATTTCATCAGCTAGTAGGTTTGAAATGCTGTCAATCAAAGCCTCCGCGCACTGTGGATTGTGCCCACCATCCAAAATAAATATCGGGTATTTGCTCAGAACCTCAAACCTGGCCGGCCAAGAGGTCTTAGCGAAACCGCTTCTTATTGCTTCATCATCAATCGCATATCCCTTATTCCTTAGTACATTTATGACTTCCAAAACAACAGATGCGTTCTTTAATTGATGCGGGCCAACTAATGGAATCTCGTAGATCTTTTCATCGCAGGCGATTTTTTTCCCTTCATAGGAAATTGTATGATCTTCTAAATGGCCTTCCGAGGCTTTGTTCTTATAGGAGAATGCTTGTCCATCCAGGCTCATGCCCAATGGTTCAATCCTGGAAAAATCAACGATACTTAGCGGCACATTTCTTTCGGTGCATATTCTTTCTATAACCTCATTCACTTCCGGTTCACCATCATAGCAAACGCAGGTGCAACCTTCTTTTATGATGCCACCCTTTGTTTCTGCAATAATCTCCAGGGTGTCACCCAAATACTCTGTATGCTCCAAGCCAATATTTGTTATTACCGCAACCTCAGGTGCATCAATTGCATTGGTGCTATCCAGGGCTCCGCCCATTCCAACCTCCAGAACAACAATGTCGCAATTCTCCTCGTAGTAATACTGAATGGCGATAGCAGTGACCAATTCAAACTGACTGGGATGATCCTCCATGGAATCGGCTATTTTCTTAACTCTTTCGGTTAGTTCCGCCAGGCGCTCTCCCGGTATATATTCTCCATTAATCTGAATTCTCTCGTTAAATACTTGAATATACGGTGAAATATATAGGCCGGTTTTATATCCTGCAGCTGTCAAAATAGACGAAAGCATGGCACATGTACTTCCTTTGCCATTACTTCCTGCAACGTGTACGAATTTAAGTTTCTTTTCAGGATTGTCGAGTCTACGCAAAAGTTCCTTGGTTCTTTCCAAACCAAGTTTCGTCGTACTCCACCCGTAATTCTCAATATATGAAATTGCTTCTTTTGGAGTCATCATGTCTAAATAAACCTTGTCTTAAATGTTAAGTTCCCTGGATATCCTGGGAAATGCCTTTCCCATTAAATATGTAACTGCTATTTGAACTATAGAAAGGATTACAGCCTGAAAAATACGTGTTAAAAACAAAGGCCCATAAGGTGAACCATAGAGAAATGAAATCCAGAACGTATTGACAACAAGCCCTATAATGAACTGATTTATAAGCGTTGGAATTGCAATCTTTACTATGGATGGGTCTTTCCTAAGAAAGAACCCCCAAATTAGCCCCATTAGAGCTGCCGAAAGCGTAAATCCCGGGAAATATGCTCCTATTGGAAATAGGACTGCACCAATAAGATCACCTAGACCTCCAACAAGTGCGGCATGGATAGGACCAAAAAACATAGCTGCAAATACTACGGGAATAAAACTAAATCCTATTTTTATATTCCAGGCATTAACTGATAGAAATCTGTTTAGTATGACCTCCATCGCAATAAGCAGGGCCATTATAACTAAAACTTTTGTATTAATAATGCTTTTATTATCCTTCACTGTTCCACCCAATCCAATAGAATAATCTAATTCTACACTCTCTTTTCAAAATATCTTTTTGCAGCTGTAACCACATGAGAAATAAGTACGCTGGCAGTTACAGTTCCTACACCTCCAGGCACCGGTGTGATTGCTTTTACAATAGGTTCAACGCGTTCGAAATCAACGTCACCGGCGATACCGTTCTTCTTTTCATCCCAGTTGATACCCACATCAATAATCACTTGATTGGAATTGACATATTTTTCATTAACCATTCCTATACTTCCTGCAGCAGCAATAATTATATCCGCCTCCTTTGTAATTGAAGGGATGTCAACGGTTCCTGTATGGCAATTAACTACAGTCGCATTTTCATGCATAAGCATCATGGCAACCGGTCTTCCGATGACAAGCGACCTTCCTATTACTGCAACCTTCTTGCCTTTAATCGGGATATCATAAAAGCGAAGTAATTCCATGGCTGCTTCCGCAGTGCATGGAGGATATCCCAATTCCCTGTTCACAAAAACCCCGGCAAGAGATCCATCCGTACATCCATCAATATCCTTTTCAGGCTTAAGCAGTTCTCTGGCAAGCTCATTATCGAGAGGTTTAGGAAGCGGTCTAAACATCAAAATCCCGTGTATTTCAGGATTCTCGTTTAATTCCATCAGTTTGGAATTAAAGGTTTCCTGATTAACGCCTTCCTCCAAAGTGAAAACCCTAACCTCAACGCCAACCTTCTCTGCCCTTTTTAAAGCGCTTCTTTCATACGCCAGATCATCCGGCCTTTCACCTACCCTAAGTATGGCTAAGGTAGGATTGATGCCCTTGGATTTAAGCGATTCAACCTCTATTCTATTCCTCTCTACCAGCGCTTCTACAACAGGCGCACCTTTTAAAATCTCTGCCATGTTTCCTCCAATTGAATAAAGGGTCAAACATATTATCTTAAGCCATCGGATACCTTTTTATAGATAAGGTCGGCCTTTCCTGAGTATTCATTCAAAATGTCAATGATCTCTTCGTTCAAACCATCGGCATATTCTCTATCAGTCATCATTTTTGTATTTATAAAAACATTTAATGAAGCAGCCTCCATAGCCGCTCTGGAGAGTGTTGCCGCGCATCCCGCATCTGAAATCGCCAATCTGGAACCCTTCTCAGCAAAGCCCTCAATTACATCCAGAGATTTTGCTGTCTTTCTAACTATATCAGCCGGAACGGATGCGGCATTCCTAAGTGCCTCTTCCATAATTGATTCTCTACTTGGATCATCCTTTGGGATACTATAGGCTTCTGCCAAGGGAGCAAAAACCTCAGCATCTGCATCTACAAGTTTCAGAAAATCTTCTTGAAGTTTTCCAGCTTTTGAAACTAATTCCTTTATATCTTCCTCGACGTCGGCATATTTCTTCTTTCCGATGGTGAGCTCACCTACCATGCTTCCTAAGGAAATACCAAGTGCTGCCACAAATGCACTGGTTCCTCCGCCACCCGGCGTTGGAGACTTTGATGCAAGTTCCAGGGAATATGTTTCCAGACTTTTCTCAATCATCTTTTCCATATCTTCCACACTTCTTTATCACGTAATAGGCATTCAAGCTCAATTAATAATCTCTACTCATATCTTTTATAATAATAAGCGCAGTAATCAAAGTACTACTGCGCCTAAAAGTTTTGAATATAATTTGGATACCAAATGGTGCGCCAGATGGGGATCGAACCCATGGCCTTTTCATTCGGAGTGAAACACTCTATCCACTGAGCTACTGGCGCATACT
>CADBSP010000124.1 GCA_902797405.1 uncultured Eubacteriales bacterium
CTTGACATAGTCGCCGGTACTAATGAGATCATCTATTTCCTTCCACTTCGCTTCGCCAACAAATGTTTTAACTAGAATACTATCGCGCTTGTCGGTGATCATTAGCTTTACCATCATGCTTCCGCTATTGAAAACAACCATCTCCTTGGCAAAAACAATCCCACCTGTTACGACGGTTTCCATAGCAGGTAAAATATCTCCAATAGGAATAGCATCTCCTACAATAGCTTTTCCTCCGAGGATTACATTTCCGACAGCAGGAGCCTCCTTTGCTCTTCGTTTAGCAAAGAAATCATTTCGTTTCCTGGCTTTTTCCTTTGATTTGTTTACAGGCGCTCCGGTTTGTCCGTTAGGTTCTGTAGCAGAGCTCCCGGGATTTTCCGTACCTTGGTTCTGAAGCGTAGACGACCTGGATGCCTCCAGGTTTTCCCTTGCAGCCTGTAGATCCTTTTCAATAGTATTGTTTTCCAGATTCTTTTCTACTATGCTGTGTCTTTCTTCATCATTTACGAAAAGGACCTTGATTCTGTTACCTTGTTTTACACCTTTGGCTTTTCCTTTGACATCTTCCCCAGAAAAAGATTCAGCAGATGGCAACAGTTTATGAAAATCAGTCTTTAGATCAGATTCGAAAAGGTCAGGAAAATCAGCCTTTATATATGATTCAAATAATGGAGAAATCGTATGGTTGAGTTTTTCTGCCATCACCTTTCCAAGAGCCTTTATTATCACGGTACTGTTTTCAAATCCAACATCTTCCTTAGATCCATTGTAGATTATGTTCTCCGTGACAGCGCGGTATTCACCATTGGCTTTCTCAATCATCTTTGGGAGATAGAGCGACAAATACTCTTCCTCAGTCTGAACCATATTTCGATGATCATATATAAACTCAACATCCTGAATCTCAGGAATGCCAGATGCAATAATTGCTTTTATCTTTCTCTCGCTAATAATGGGAATGACAAAATTAAGTGCCAACTTTATAGTCAGCACTCCTGTATTCTTTTTCATTACAGCCTCTTGGATTTCCAGATGATATTCGTCTTTTCTATCTTCACCCAAAAGGTTCCAATCTATATTTTTATCAAATAAGTCACGCATATTATATTTGTCTCACTATTTGTTATACTCCAGATAATAATAATGATTTCAGTATTCAGTTTTAAGTTGGTATAGGTTTATCATCTTGTCTCGGATTTTATCAAATCAATCAGGCCATCAACCAGCTCATTCTCCGGTAAGGACTTTATAACTTCACCCTTTGCTATAAGGATTCCTTTACCCTTTCCCCCTGCGATTCCGTAGTCAGCTTCTTTCGCTTCTCCCGGACCATTTACGACGCAGCCCATAACTGCAATCTTTAGCCCCGAAGGAATGTCATTGGATATAACAGGATCCAATAACCTTCTTTCTACTTCTTCCGCAAGTCCCTTTAAATCAACCTCCGTTCTTCCGCAGGTTGGACATGAAATCAAATTGAATTTTGATTCTCTTATACCGAGGGATTCCAAAATCTCTTTTGCAAGGATCACTTCTTCTATTGGATCAGCTGTCAAAGATACTCTAAGCGTATCTCCGATTCCGTTTAGAAGCAGGCTTCCGATTCCAATAGCTGATTTAACCTTACCTCTTCTAACTGTTCCAGCTTCCGTAATCCCTACATGTATTGGGTGGTTAGTTCTTTCCGAAAGAATAAGATGAGCATCATAGTTCATGGAAATATCGGAAGACTTAATGGAAACAACCAGGTCATCATATCCCATATCTTCGATCAAGGAAAGATTCCTGAGTGCACTCTCGGCCAAGCCTTCTGCATTCACTCCCTGGTGCTTCTCAATTATGTCCTTTTCCAACGAACCGGAATTAACTCCTACTCTAATCGGTATTCCCGCGGCCTTTGCTTCATTAACGACTGCCTCAACTCGTGTTATATCTCCGATATTTCCGGGATTGATTCTGATTTTATCAGCACCGGCCTTTATAGCAGAAATTGCGAGTCTATAATCAAAATGAATGTCCGCAACCAAAGGAATATCTGTACGTCTTCTTATCTTTGCCAGAGTTTCCGCGGACTCTTCATCGGGAATTGCAATTCTTACAATCTCGCAACCGGCGTTTTCCAAAGCCTCGATCTGAGAGAAAAGCGCATTCTCGTCCCTGGAACTCACGTTGGTCATGGATTGAATTGCAATCGGATTTTCTCCTCCGATTGAGCATCTTCCAATATTAACTGTTTTTGTAGTTCTCCTCTTTATCATGAATCCTTATCCGAATAACTTTAGAATATCATTTCCGGCAACAAATATTGCAAATGCGATTAAAAGCACCATACCTATCGCATGCACCTTTCCTTCGATGCTATCACTTATGGCTTTACCTGTAATCAATCGAATTATTACGAAGATGATTCTTCCTCCATCCAATGCAGGGAATGGAAGGAGATTGAACAATGCCAGATTTAAACTTATTATCGCAACCAAATAAACGAAGTATAGGCCGCCATAGGACGTCGTTTCACTTACTATTTGTACCATCCCGATTGGACCGCTAACCTGCTCCATAACATTTTCGGATTTGAACAATTCCTTCAAGGAACTAAATAGTGCCCCAAAAAGATCTACTGTCGCCTTGGCTCCATTTTTTATGGCAGCTGCAGGATTATGAACTATGGAAGCTTCTATTCCAATCTTATACTCTCCGTCTGAATTCTTTTCTGGAGTCACCAGAAATGATTCTCTCTGTCCGCTTCGCTTTACCGTGACTGTAATTGGCGATCCATCGCTCAACTTCAAATCTAAAGCATCAATTACATCTGCCCAACTGTCTGTTTCAATCTCTTCAACTGCAACGATGGTGTCTCCCCCTCTGATTCCGGCATTATAGGCGGGACCGCCCTCGGTTACACCGGCCAAAGTGTTCGAAATAATTCCACCTACACCAGCGACAATAGAAAGAGCAATAAAGGCGATAAAGATATTCATCCCTGCACCTGCTAAAAGAATGATTATCTTTTGCCACCATCTTTTATTGTTAAATGCCCTGGGGTTATCCTCTGATTCCTCTGTATCTTCACCTTCCATGGCGCAATATCCACCTAAAGGAATTGCCCTTATTGAATAAAGCGTTTCTTTACCTTGCTTTTTAAAAATGGCTGGTCCCATTCCAAATGCAAACTCGTTGACCTGAACGCCAAAGGCTTTTGCTGCAATAAAATGTCCCAATTCATGAGGGAAAATCAAAAAGACAAACAGCAGAACCATGAGTAAAATCGTAATCATATTCTTTCCCTCCTTTCTAAAACTATATACATATAATATATTATCCCTTAGTTATTAGCACGACTTTGATAATTCACCTGCACGCATTCTGGCCCATTTATCCGCTTCCAAAATCATCTCTAGCGTGATTCCTTCTTCGGATTTTTCTTCACCTTCAGATATGCAATTTTGGTTTTCCATGTGTTCGTCCATGACTTTTTCAATGATGTCTGCAATGTCGGTAAATCCTATATATTTATTTAAAAATAGTTCTACCAAAACCTCATTTGCTCCGTTCATTACTGCAGGAATCGTTCCTCTCAACTTTGCGGCTTTTAACGCAAGCCCCAGGCATTTAAAGGTTTCAGGATCAGGTTCCTGAAAGGTAAGCGTTCCCGCCTTTCCGAAAAAGTCAAGGCTCTCACATTCGCTTCCCAAATCAAGCCTCTCAGGGTAATTAAGTGCTATGCTAATTGGAACCTTCATGTCGGGGGTTCCCAGTTGAGCCAATACTGCTCTGTCGACGAATTCGACGCCGGAATGAATGATGCTTTGTGGATGAACTAGAACCTGAATCTTTGATGGAGGAACATCGAATAGATGCATTGCTTCAATTATTTCCAGCCCCTTATTCATCATGGTTGCCGAGTCTATTGTTATCTTCTTCCCCATGGTCCAATTTGGATGTTTCAATGCCATCTCGGGAGTTACTCTTTTTAATTCTTCCATGGACCATCCTCTAAATGGCCCACCGGAAGCAGTCAAAAGAATACGTTTTATCTCCTGATTGGGATTTCCCTCCAAGCACTGAAATATAGCGCTATGCTCGCTATCCACCGGGAGCATTCTCACTCCTTTTTCCCGAGCCTTTTTCATCACAATGTCACCACCCGCAACCAAGGTTTCTTTGTTGGCCAGTGCTATATCATGGCCAGCTTCTATTGCGGAAAGCGTCGGAATGAGACCTCTCATTCCCATTAGTGAATTGAGAACGATGTCTGTATCACGACGAGCGATTTCGGAAATTCCTTCTTCTCCGGATAGAATCTCTGGAAACCTAGTATTATCGTTTGAAGCATCAAAGGAATCCCTTATCTTTATCAATCGATCCTTAGCATCTTCATTTCCAACTGCTACGAAGATAGGTCTAAACTCCCGTATTTGATCAACCAGGAGTTCAACATTATCTCCGCATGTAAGTCCTGAAACACAAAACTTGTCAGGGTTTGCTCTAATTATTTCCAATGCCTGGGTACCGATGGATCCGGTGCTACCCAAGATAGTAATTCTCTTCATCCTTATGCTATCTAAACTCAATTAACACTCACTAAAGCTCTGATCCTAAGAATAGGCCTAATAACCTGATAATAAAACTCGGCGTGATATTCTAATGCTGAAAGACCAACTGCAGATAATAATAAATCGCCGGTGCAGTAAATATAATGCTATCGATTCTATCCAATACCCCACCATGACCCGGAATTAGATTACCGTAGTCCTTAATACCTATCTTTCTCTTAAAAGCGGAAGCCGTTAGGTCTCCCAACTGAGCAAAGATGGATCCAACGACACCCATCAAAACCATGTGCGGGAATATGTCCACTTTTGCTATTAGCGCAAATATTACGCTAAAGAGAACCGAACCAACCACCCCTCCTAATGCGCCTTCAATTGTTTTCTTCGGAGAGAGAATTGGTGCGAGTTTATGTTTTCCAAAAAAGAATCCGGTGAAATATGCACATGTATCTGTAAAAATCGCAGTTCCAGCTACCACCCAAACAAATATGCCATAGCTACCTTCGTCTATCATGATTATGTGATAGATAAAAAACTCTACGTAAACTATTCCCAGTATTGTAACCAGCGCATCTTCAGCCCTATGTTTATCCGCTCTAAATATCCCCAGAAATGATGCTATAATCGAAACGACTAACCAGAACGTCAGATAATCATGCCTTTCCGGAACCAGGAAGTGAAGCGCATAGAGTAGAATCAAAGCGCCCCAGGCGATAAAGATGTTTCCTGTTACCTTGATATTTGAGAAGCCTTTAAACAATTCATATACTGCGATTGCGCTTAAAACAAAGGCGGCAATAGCAAGAGGGATTCCTCTAAAAACCAGAATCAAAATAAGCGGAATCATTATAAGACCGGATATTATTCTTGTCTTCATTCTGTCCTCCTATCGTCCTCCGAATCGTCTCTCTCTTTTCCCAAATTTTTCGATTATCTCTTTAAACTCATCAGGCGAAAAATCAGGCCACAATGTGTCTGTAAAAGCAAGTTCACTATATGCAGATTGCCAAAGAAGGAAATTCGAAAGCCTTTCTTCTCCGCTGGTTCTGATGATTAAATCCGGATCCGGAACATTTCCGTTCTCATCACCGGTATATAAATGCCTGGCTATATCCTCCTCGGTTATTTCCTCTAAATCATCTCCCTTTGATACAATATCAAAGAATCGCTCATTCATAAGGTCGTTTACGGCTCTAAGTATTTCAGCTCTGCCTCCGTAATTAAGCGCTATGTTGAATTGCATTCCGGTATTGTTCTTAGTGGTTTTAATTGTCTGATCCAGGCTGGACTTTGCGTCATCCGGAATTACAGTGTAGTCACCAAGCACTCTGACTCTAACATTCTTCTCATGAAGTTCTGCCAAATCTCTCGCAACAAACTTAACCAGGAGACCGAATATTCCTGAGACTTCCTCAAAGTCTCTCTTCCAATTCTCCGTAGAGAAAGCGTAGACAGTAAGGTATTTAATACCCATGTCAGATGCGGTTCTTACAATCTCTTTCATGGATTCCATACCCGCATTGTGCCCCATGAGTCGCGGCATCATATGTTTCTTGGCCCAACGACCATTTCCATCCATTATTATTGCTACATGCACAGGTAGATTTAGATTAGCATTTTCGGACAAAGTATACACCTCAAAATATTATTAACGGGATTATCAAAAACCTTCATATCATAGAAACCGGGCCATTCACTATTTGTGAACCAGCCCGGCAAAAGTTCAATGATTGGATTCAGTCCTTAGACCTCCATTACTTCCTTTTCTTTTTCTGCAACTATTGCATCGATGTCTTTTATCGCCTTTTCTATCATCTTTTCGACATCGTCCAATTCGTTGGAAAGCTCATCTTCGGAGATTTCACCATTCTTCTGCTGTTTCTTTAGTTTATCGATGCTCTCTCTTCTAAGATTTCTAACAGCTACCTTTGTTTCCTCTCCCATTTTCTTTATGGTCTTAGTGAGTTCCACACGTCTCTCTTCAGTGAGCTGTGGGATAGCGAGTCTAATATTTTTTCCGTCGTTAGATGGAGTAATTCCGATGTCGGCAATATTAATGGCCTTCTCAATATCAGTAATAGTCTTTGGATCAAACGGCGTAATCATGAGCGTCCTAGGATCCGGTGTGCTGATATTGGACATCTGCTTAAGTGGAGTCGGTGTTCCATAATAGTCAACTACAACTCTATCTAAAAGTGCAGCATTTGCGCGCCCTGCTCTAACAGTGTTAAGGTCGCCTTTTAGAACTTCTTTACTCTTTTCTATTCTTTCTTCAACAGTTTTATTAGCCATAATATCCTCCAAATCAATAAATCAATAATGACCTTCTATTCGATAAGCTATTAGCATTGATATGCCATCCCTGGTAATGATGTGCCGCAAGCTTCTCTTTTATGTGATAATTGTTCCAATCTTCTCTCCGCAAACGGCTCTCATTATGCTGTTCTTTTCTGCCAAACCGAATACATGGATTGAAATATTATTGTCTCTGCAAAGGGTTACCGCAGTCTGATCCATAACTTTTAAATCCTGATCCAGGACTTCCTTTAGTGTTAAGGAATCGTATTTTACTGCATCAGGGTTGGTTCCGGGATCATCGGAATATACTGCGTCGATATTCTTTGCCAGAAGAATGATTTCCGCATCGACCTCCGCAGCTCTAAGGGCTGCAGCAGTATCCGTTGTAAAAAACGGGCTTCCGGTACCACCGGAGAAAATCACTACTTCCTTATGCTCCAGTCTGTTAAGTGCCTTCATTCTGGAATAAGGTTCAGAGATTGTTCTCATCTCTATTGCGGTCTGGGTTCTAGCCTTTACTCCTACTCCCTGAAGCGCTGACTGAAGAGCCAGTCCATTCATCACAGTAGCAAGCATTCCCATATAATCAGCGGTAGCCTGATCCATGTTCTCACTGGAGCGACCCCTCCAGAAATTACCGCCACCTACTACTATGGCTACCTCCACTCCCAAATCCGAGACTTCCTTTATTTGCTTAGCAACAGAATTCGTAAACTCTTCAGATATTCCAAAATGCTTATCTCCTGCCAAAGCCTCTCCGCTGATTTTTATCAAAACCCTTTTATACTTTGGTTTTTTGGATGTCTTTTTACTGGTATTTCTGGGACTCATTGTCTCCCTCTTTCTTCGTCATTAGTGGCTGTTATATCCATTTAAAAAGGACAGTTCGTCATGCTATTAATATGGACTCTTCCATATGGAACCGTCCTTAAGGATTTTACCATATATAGTGGGCTGATTCAATAAAAAATAGGTGGAATTAGCCTAAATTGTGGATGTACTCTATTGCGGCCATTGCAGCAATTGCGCCATCTGAAGTTGCAGTTACAAGCTGCCTTCTGGTCTTCTGTCTGGCATCACCTGCAACGAATACTCCCTCTGTCTTTGTTGTACAATCTTCTCCCGAATCAAAGAATCCTGCCTGGTCTAAATTTGTCACATCAGCAAAGGCCTGATTCTCTGCAACTCTTCCAAAGGCAACAAAGATAGCTTCAACAGGAAGCACCCGCTCCTCCTCGGTTTTCACATTCTTTACCTTTATTCCGTCTACTCTTGGTTCTCCCAGGATTTCAACAGGAACAGAGTCTAAAACGAATTCAACGTTTTCTTTTTCGGAGAGACGTTTCACCGTGATTTCGTCACCGCGGAATTCATTACGCCTGTGAACCAGGTACACCTTATTAGCAAGTTCAGCCATATACTCTGCGTCTTCCAATGCCGTATTTCCGCCGCCTAATACAGCGACATCCTTACCTCTAAAGAATGCTCCGTCGCATGTTGCGCAGTATGAAATACCTGCACCGGTGAGCTTATCCTCTCTGGGAAGCCCCAGTTCTCTACTCTTTACTCCCGTTGCCAGGATAACCGCTTTTGCCTCATAATCAGGTCCCGGCTGACCTATGGCGTTCTTTGTTGACACCTTAAAATATGGCTTTCCATCTCCGTCAATCAACTTTTCGATTCCAACTGCCTCGCCGAATTCAATCTTTGCTCCTAGCTCAACTGCCTGCTCATACATAGCTGTTGCCAGCTCAAATCCGGATGTTTTCTTGGCTCCGGGATAGTTTTCTACCTCAGGTGTGTTTATAATCTGTCCGCCATAGGATAGTTTCTCCAATACCGCTACAGTCTTTCCTCCTCTGGTTCCATAAATCGCGGAAGTTAGACCGGCAGGCCCTGCACCTACTACCAAAATATCATACATTGTTTTTCTCCTGTCGTCATTTCATCGTTGCCCCAAACCAGTCAAGAACAGATTCCCGGGCATAAATATGTTTATTATGTTTATTATTATTTTAATATTACCTTTTTTTAAAAGTTTAAACTGTGCCTTTGTCACAAAGAATCGGGTGCTCAAACCTGTTAGGCCATTAGTATATTTAGTGCTGCCAATCTAAGGGATAAACAGAATACCTCCATAGCCTTTGCAATTTCTTCCGAAGCAGGAAGGCTAGGTGCGATTCTCAGGTTGCTATCCTCAGGATCATTTTTATGAGGATATGTTGCTCCTGCATCTGTCATTACGAGGCCTGCCTCCTTGCAAAGTCTCCATGTTTCCTTTGCTGTTCCAGGGAGACAATTGACACTTACAAAATATCCTCCCCTTGGATTCTGCCAATTGGCAATTCCTCTGGGTGCGATTTCCTTTTCCAAGGCATCAATTACGGTTTTGAACTTTGGTCCCAGAATCTTTGCATGTTTTTTCATAAGTTCCAGTGTGTGTGCTTTGTCCTTTAGATAAAGCACATGTCTAAGCTGATTTGTTTTATCGAAGCTTATCGCCTGGATTGTAATGAGCTTCTTCATATAGTCCATATTGGCTTTACTGCATGCGAATACCGAAACGCCTGCGCCTGGAAGAGTAACCTTCGATGTTGATGCAAATTCAAAAACCATGTCCGGATTTCCTGATTTTTCACATAGAGATAAAATGTCCGGGAACGGAACGTAGTCTCCCTCGAATTCATGAATTACATAGGCGTTGTCCCACATTAGGGTAAAGTCCTTTGCCACAGGTTTTAGATTAGCTATTCTCTCCAAGGTTTCCTGTGAATACACTATACCATCGGGATTGGAGTATTTCGGAACGTTCCACATCCCCTTCACTTCAGGATCTTTGACCAATTCCTCAACCATGTCCATGTCAGGTCCCGTTGGAGTCATCGGAACATTTATGGTCTCCATGCC
>CADBSP010000125.1 GCA_902797405.1 uncultured Eubacteriales bacterium
GAAACTATTCCGAAACTTTAATATATCCCTTTATAAAATCGGAACTTTAATATAGAATAAAACATGATATAGAAATTCGTTATGGACCAATAATCAAAAGTAAACGGAGAAAAGCAATGAACGTAATCAAAGACGATTTAGGTAGACCTTATATCCCATGGGAGTTAATCGAAAACTTCATGGTTGACGCATTTAAGGCAGTTGGTGTTCCTGAGAGCGACGCCAGAATCTGCGCAGATGTTTTGATGGAAAGTGACAGACGCGGAATCGAAAGCCATGGTTGCAACAGATTCAAGCCAATATACATAGACAGAATAAATGCCGGCATTCAGAATCCGGTTACTGAATACGAGGTGATTAAGGAAACGCCTACGACGCTGGTGGTGGATGCCCACGACGGAATGGGTATGGTTGCTTCTCACCGCGCCATGGAAACCATAATTGAAAAGGCAAAGACCTACGGCATGGGCATGGCAGCAATCAGAAATTCAACTCACTACGGAATTGCCGGTTACTGGACAACGATGGCGACAAAGGAAGGAATGATTGGAATCACGGGAACAAACGCACGCCCCTCCATTGCGCCTACCTTCGGCGTGGAAAACATGCTTGGGACAAACCCTCTAACCATCGGCCTTCCCACAGATGAGGAATTCCCCTTCTGTATAGACTGCGCGACATCAATAACTCAGCGCGGAAAGATTGAATACTATGCACGTAGCGGCAAAGACACTCCCGCCGGAATGGTCATCGGTCACGACGGAAAGGCTATGACCGACAGCGATGAAATCCTGGTGGCACTAACCAAGGGAACCGCTGCCCTGGCTCCTCTGGGCGGAATCGGTGATGAGCTCGCAGGTTATAAGGGATACGGATATGCAACCGTTGTGGAAATACTATCCGCCGCACTTCAGGGAGGCTCATATCTAAAGGCTCTATCCGGCATGGCCGAGGACGGCAGCAAGCGTCCGTATCACCTGGGACATTTCTTCATGGCAATTGACCCTGATGCCTTTTCCGGTCAAGCGGAGTTCAAGAAAATATGCGGCGACATCCTTCGCCAATTAAGAGCCTCCGAAAAAGCACCAGGTCACGACAGAATCTTCACCGCCGGAGAAAAGGAATACCTGGTATGGCTCGAACGAAAGGATAAGGGAGTCCCTGTCGGAGAATCCGTACAGAAAGAGCTCACGGAAATCAGAGATAGATACAACCTGCCATATACATTCCCATTTGAATAAGGCTCGCGATCTATCTGAAACAAGCCCATTTCACGAGGCAATCCCCTTCCACTAAACAAGTTCATTTCACGAAACAAATCCTTTCCATGAATCAAGCCCTTTCCATCTAACACAGATGGAAAGGGTTATGCAACAACAAATAAAGAGGGATAATCCATACCAGGATTATCCCTATTCATTTCTGCTTTTTTGATTTGAATCTCGGATTGAGACTCCGACTTCGAATTTATTCGGCAACTTCCTCTGTAGCTGCATCGACCACTTCATCTACCTTTGCTTCAACTTTATCTATTTCAGCATCGGCAACACCTTTGACTTCGTCGATTTTGCTATCTATTTTACCTTTGACATCACCGACTATGCCCTGAGCCTTCTCATCCAGGTCTGTCTTATCGAGCGCTTCATCCACCTTCTGTTTTGCAACATCGGCAGCTTCAGATACTTTTTCCTTTACAGTTCCAACTGCACCTTTTAACTTCTCATCCAAATGTGCATTTTCTACAGCCTCAACAGCCTTGGTTTTTGCATCCTTTGCGGCTCCGATAATCTTATCATCTATGTCCGTCTTCTCGAGAACGTCGCTAACTTTGGCCTTTGCTCCCTTTGCTGCATCAAGAATCTTATCGTCGATGTCCGTCTTCTCGAGTGCGTCGCTAACCTTGGCCTTTGCTCCCTTTGCTGCATCGAGAATCTTATCGTCGATGTCTGTCTTTTCTAAAACTTCATTGGTTGTTGATTTAAATTTTGCAAAGAATTCTTTCAGTCCCATGGGTCTTCCCTCCACTTTACACTACACACTATACTCAAATGAATAAACATAATAACGTCGAAACTATCACTGAAATCAGCATTCTTGCGGTAATACCGATTGTTGAAATCTCTATTTCGCCGAAATCATTATATCACCAATAATCAAAGTTGCAAAAATTATTTCGAGAAAAGCGATGATCAAAGCTGCAAAATATTTTCAAGAAAAGCACTGATCAAAGTTGCAAAAGTTATTTCACGAAAATGCTTCCGCCGATAAACTCTCTAATAATTGAATTATTAACTATGATGGAGTCATCCTCGATTGACTGGAAGAACCTTAGGAATCTCAGCATACGGCTGGCATCCGCATATTCAGGATCTCCACGTTTAATTTCCATGAGAAGTGGCTCTGCATATTTTTTCAGCACCGCGATTTCGTATATATGGTATGAATTGAACAGCACATCAGCCTCATCGCTATACGGGAAGATATTCACATCTTCTCCTGCTCTAACCTTCGGCCATTCATTGATTGTGGCCTTGGCGGAATGACCTCTGAATTGGTAATCCCTAACCATACGTCTCAGCATTCTTTCATCTGTCGCCGGAATGCGGTTATGCATGTCTATATTAAGCTGAGTCAGCGGACTGATGTAGATTTTGAACTTCTCTTCCTTCGGAATAAATGCGGTCAAATCATCATTAAGTCCATGAATTCCTTCGATTACAATTGGCTGATTCTCAGGATCGATTTTGGTAATTCTCTTTCCATATTCCTTGTGTCCCGTCAAGAAGTTAAAAGTAGGAAGGTCCACTTCTTTGCCCGCAAGCAGGTCGTTCATATTACTGTTGAACAGCTTTACGTCAACGGCTTCGATTCCTTCATAATTTGGTTCGCCGTGCGCATCCTTTGGTGTCTGTTCTCTTTCAACGAAGTAGTCGTCGGTTCCCATGTAAAGTGGATGCAAACCAACAACTCTAAGCTGAACACAAAGGCGTCTCGCAAATGTAGTCTTTCCGGAGGATGAAGGCCCAGCTATAAGTATGAGTTTCTTCTTTCCCCTCTTAATCATATCCGCAATCTGCGCAATCTTCTTTTCGTGAAGAGCTTCGGATAATTGAATCAGGTCCTCATACTGACCGCTCTTCACCTTGTCGTTTAACTCGGATACGTATTTGACACCGAGGAGTTCATCCCATTCAGATTGCTCTAAATATGCATCAAAGAGTTTCTTCTCATCGACTAAATCCGGAATGACATTTGGATCATCCGGCTGAGGGAATCTAAGCAAGATGCCCTTCCTGTATTTTGTTAGAATAAATTTTTTGATGTATCCCGTGGACGGAACCATTCTGCCGTAGAATGAATCCTTGTAACCATCCAATGAGAAGAACTTCACCTTCTCCATATCCGGAGCGGATTCCAGGAGAGCCATCCTCTCAATTCTGTCGTTCTCTCTCAGGAAGTCTATAGCAGTTGCTCTAGACACAACCTCTTTATTAAACGGAAGATCCGCATCGACGAGTTCCTGCATTTTTGCCTGAATTGCTTCGATCTTCTTCTCGGAAACATTTACAATCTTTCCGTCTCTTCTAATTTCGGTGTAGATTCCTTTGCTTAGGGCTGTCTCTATTTCCACGTTGCAATCCGGCATTAGGTCGTGGACTGCTTTTATGTAAAGAAGGTTCAAGCTGTTCTGGTATATGAGTTTGGAGACCTGCGTTCTGATATCCAGGAATTCGATTTCGCAATCATTGCTAAGAACGGTGTCCAGGGAGTGAACAACCTGGTCTATCCTCGCAGCATAGACATCATACTTCAAATTGTCCTGCACCATGCGCACGAATTCATCCACAGTAATTCCGGGGTTTACGGTTTTCCTTCTGAATTTACCTTTAGGATCAGTTTTGTATTTTACTATCATATTTTCCTCCATCGGATTATTTGGTTTTAATCTAGACAAATCCATTTAGCATTGCTGTATGGTCTAGAATTATTTTCTAAATATATCTCGCCTGCATTGAATTACAGAGCAAAAATACACCCTTTATTTTATCACAAACTCGCATATATTCAAAGAGTCGATTCACCGATTGCACCACAC
>CADBSP010000126.1 GCA_902797405.1 uncultured Eubacteriales bacterium
ACCTTCTCCACCAGTACTTCCGGAAGACCTAATTCCCTTCCTACTGCCTTAACCTCTTTCACAGTGAGCTTAGAAAGAGGGCTAAAGTCCCCTGCGGTATCTCCGAATTTGGTTGCGTATCCAACCCAATCTTCCGAAAGGTTGCTGGTATTGGCCACTCTACCGTTCATCGATTGTGAAACCGCATATGTAACCGCCATTCTGACTCTGGGAGGAAGATTGATTCTAGTTTGCTCTGATATTTCAACAGGCATGTTTTCTCCCATACCTTCCAAGATCTCGTTCATTGCACCTTTGATGTTGATTATCGCATGTCTTATTCCCAGGTGATTTACAAGCAGTTTGGACATATCGATATCCTTCTGTTCTCCATTTGGAAGGAGGACACCAAAAACTCTGTCCTTTCCCAATGCTTCCACACAAACCGCAGCTGTTACAGAGCTGTCCTTGCCGCCGCTAATTGCAACTACCGCTGTGCAGTCCGGTCCGTTTTTATCAAACCACTCTCTCACCCATGCCACCACTTGGTCCTTAACTTCTTTTGCGTTGAATTGATACATATCTATATCCTTTCTAAAACCTAACGAGGAATATCACCACCGGAAAGATGCTCATCATAAACCGCTCTTTCGCCTCCAACGAACTTTGGTCTGGTACGCGCACAAACCACATGGGCACAACCGATTTCTTTAGTCGCAATTCTTACCGGTACAGCAACAGGTTTTAGATGCATTCCAATCAAGGTATCTCCTATATCCATGCCTCCGGATGCGCGAACCGATTCAACTGCCACAGGGTCACTCGCGTTTTGGTAAACGGTCATAGCAAAGGACCCTCCTGCGTGAAGCTTAGGAACCACATTGACTATGTCCTGACCGGGAAGAAGAGCGTCTCTTTCCATGATTACTGCACGATTTAAATGCTCGCAGCATTGCGCAGCCAAATATATACCCTTTTCATCCAGAATCGGCTTTATACCCTCGTAAACCGCCTTTGCAGCATCAATATCTGAACCTTTTCCTATTGATTCTCCTTTTATTTCACTGGAGGAACACCCGATAATAAAAATATCCCCTTTCTCCAAATGGGATTTTTCCAACAATTCCATTATAGCCGCTTGAGCTTGACTCTTTATTTCTTCGTATGTCATCACATTTCTCCAAGAACTACATTTATTATTTTATACTGGATAATACTTATATACTGAAACGAAGAGTTCCTCGTTTTGGAGAAACTCTTCGTTACATTTATCCGTTGGTTGAATCACTATCCGCATTACTGTTTCCGGTAACCCCTGAAGATTCATTTGATGGAACCACTGCGATAAGTGACGTTTGGATTCTGGTTGCGGCTTCATTTGTCTGAGCCACAGTAACGTCGATTGCACTTGGGCTTGCATTCATGGCGTATAAAGGTGTTGAACAATTGAGGTTCAAATTGATGGTATATACTCCAGCCACCAAATTGCTTACATCACATGATACCTTTATGGATTCTTTGTTTATTCTGGCAATTACTTCGGAATCGTCTCGGACAGTAACCTCTATCTGATTACCTTGGGCTGATGTGTATATCATCCTATTGCTGACTCCTGTAAGCTCAATATCCGATACATTATAAGTGAATGTCTTTGTAACAACCGGACTAACCGTTAGCTTAAGCCCAAGTTCCTTCTCATCGTTCCTGTCGGATAAACTAATTCCTTCCGGAAGTTTAAATGACAATTGTAGGCTCTGACTTTCAGAAAGATTCGTAATGTCAACCGGTTCTGTCTCAATTACTTCAACGTTTGCTAAAAGGTCGGCTCTGCCTACAATCGATACACTTTCCGGCAAAGTGGTTTTTCTAACCATTCCATCTGATGAATTATCGATTACCTCCACCTTTATAGGAACGTCCTTTGTTTGAGCAAGCACTGATTTAACCGTGACGCTTTCTTGAGAAAGAACAACATCGGGCACTAAGTTTCCATCGCTGTTGACAGGCTGAAGCTGACATGTTATTTCTGTCGGATCATCATTTAGTCGGGATGCATCCACTGTGCCGCGTATATGTGTAACTCTGTTAACTATGGATTCGGCTCCACTTATGGTTATTTTTGGCGAAGAAATACTGATTGTCTCTCCCGCCTGACCTTCTCCGAAAGTTCCTGTATAGTTTATGGAAACGTCCACAGCCTTCTGAATCAGGTCTTCTATGACCACAGTGGCCTTTGATGCGCTCCTGTCCGTAACTCTGATGTTTCCGTTCGGGACACGCACAACGATGGTTAGTTCATTCTCTCCCTTTGTTGCGGTTGCTAGATCCACGGACGCAGTAATGTCATTTGCTGA
>CADBSP010000127.1 GCA_902797405.1 uncultured Eubacteriales bacterium
CCTGCAATCTTGCAGAGTTGAGGTTTGTTGAATTTCGCATTAGTAATGATAACCCCGAGTGTCGTGTTTTCAAGAAAGCGATTTTCAACTATTTCTGTATTGAGTTTTAGTATTTCCGAGGTGTTTAAAAACTTCTGGATAATATTAGTGTCTTCTGTATTTGCTCTAGGGCCTGCAATCTGTTCTCCGGTTTTCCAATCGAATATGTCGCCGAAGGCATTAACCGCAACAACTGCGCCAATCTTCAATCCTCCGATTTCGACAGCATAGCTTCCAATCCCTGTCTTTACGCATCTGTCAATTCCAGCGGCTTTTCCAACGGTGCATCCGCACCCAACTCCGTAGTTTCCGTCCTGATAATTGGGGGACTCCATAGCTCGCTTTGCAGCAGCATAGCCCATTTCTTCATCAGGTCTCGTGAACGCATCACCTACTATCAAATCAAAAATATCGGACTGCACGACCAAAGGCACTTTTGTGACACCTACATCAAAGCCTATGCCCTGCTCCTCCAAATACTTCATTACGCCGCCAGCTGCATTTAGACCGAATGCGCTTCCTCCGGCCAAAACTATTCCATGTATTTCCTGAGCTGCCATCAAAGGATCCAGTAGCAATGTTTCTCTGGATGCCGGTCCGCCACCTCTTACGTCTATGCCTGCTCGCATTCCCTCAGAAGAAATAAAAACAGTGCACCCCGTTCCGGCATCACTGTTTTCTACCTGACCTATTCTAATTCCATCAAAATCTTTTATGGAGATTTCTTTCATATTCAACTTCCTTAATTAGATATCTTCCTACATCCTTATACGTGGTTTTAAGTTTCAGCGCCGTTGCCTTACAATTTGCCCCTACAAATTGTGATTCATGGAGATATTATTTCAACCTCATCCAGGAAGCGATATAGCCCTTTAGGTGCATTCGCCATGTCATCAAGATTGTTGTCACCGAGGACAACGAGCTTGTTCGTACCATGATAGTCACTTCCGGCTGTAACAAACAAATCGTATTTTTCAGCCAACCCAAGTACTTCAGATTCGATTTTAGGCGTAAAACCTGAGTAGAATACCTCCACACCGCGAATTCCGAAATCCATCAAGCGGAGCAATCTCTCCTCCATCTCATCACCTATGATAAGTTCAGAGCCACTCCCATAGCTGGGATGCGCAAGCACCGGAATTCCACCGCTACCCAAAATACCTTCAATTGCCTCTTCCGGCCGAACATATTCGCTCCTAAATCGCTTTTGATTTATATACTTATCAATAGCTTCTTTTCTGTCTTCGGCATATCCGTACTTAACCATCATATTTGCAATATGTGGTTTTCCGGGATTATCCAGACTAAGCAAAGCCTCCACATCCTTAGGATCAAAAGAAAAACCAAAATGGCTCTCCAGAAACTCTAGCCTACCGCGAGTTTTATTCATTCTGTAGCCATGTCCCTTAACAACCACATCATTTATCGACCGTCCATCCGGGTCGTAACCGTAGCCTAGAACATGATATTTACCTAATTCATCCCTGCATGAAAACTCAACGCCCCTGATGAAATCAGGACCGGAGGGTTTAAGGAATGCAACCATCTCCCTACCACCACGAATGGCATCGTGGTCAGTCACGGAAAACAAATGAATCCCTGACTGCCTTACTTTCTCGTAAAGCAAGTCCAGGGAATCAGTTCCATCAGAGATGGTTGTGTGCATATGCAAATCTATTTTTTTGTATTGCATCAGATATTTATTCTTTCGTTAAAACATAAATTCTATAATTATTAATTCTATAAATTATTAATTCTATAAATTATTAATTCTATAGAATATCAATTCTATATCTATAGTTTCTTGCGCATCCTCAGAATGTTCATTCCGTCACGATACTCATAAGCGAGACTATCCATCATCTGCTTGGTCATGAATATGCCCAGACCACCAATTTGGCGCTCTTCGGCAGAAAGCGTTACGTCCGGATCCTCCTTGGCCAATGGATTATACGGAATGCCGTGATCCATAAACGTGAGCTCAACCTCTCTTTCTCCGCTGGAAGATTGGGCAGCCTCAAACAGCTTCAGCTTTATAGTCGCTTTACCGGTCTCATCTCCATATGCAAACTTTGCGATATTGGTAAAGATTTCTTCAACCACGATTACAATTTGCATTGATGCCTTCATCGGGCAGTCAAACGCCTCTAACCTGGCATTCACGAAATCAGACACATAATCAAAATTCTGCACAAGCGCATCAATTACCAACGTATTCTTATCGGATTCATCATCCTCCGCATTCCCTTTGTTCGCTGCACCGGCAGGCCCATCTATCAAAAGAGAATCCACGCTATCCAAGAGTTCCATCAACTCATTCGTCCAATTGTCGATTTCCTTCTTTCCATCCTCAGTTTCCAATCCGCCCAAACGAATTGAACGTCTGATTAATCGTGTATAGCCAACAATTCTGGCCTTGTCCTCAACGGCTTTGATTCTTTCCTCATCTTCCGTTCCCAGATACAAGGCAAGCAGCCTTTTCCAGAATCTATGTGAAGTATCCAAATCATAACCCTGGAACTTTAAAACACTATCCGGATTCGATTCATAGAATCCAACAAAGGCATTGAAAACCGAACCTAATTCAAATATCGGATTACCAACGGACAATGTATCCATATCAATCAAAAGAACTTCATCATTTTGCAACAAAACATTCTTTGGATGATAATCCCCGTGAATCATATGATTGTCTTCAGGAACCGCTTCCACCAAAGCAAGAAGCTTGTCGCCATATTCCTTCGACAGATAATTTTGCATGACATGTACCCAGGAAAGTGCTGTCTCCTTCAGATCCTTGAGCTTACCTTCAGGCACAACAGTACCGTGAATCGTCTTCAGCAGCTTAACATATTCTTCTACACACCATTCAAATTTTTCCGGTTCGTTCTTTAATATTTGAGCAAAAGACTTTGCATCCAGAAGTTCGAATACAGAGCCATAGCTGTCTCCGACCTTGACGACATCATAGGAGATTGCTGTTGGAATTCCCAAGATAAGCGCAAGCTTGGCAACTTCCCTTTCGTTCTGAATCTCACTTAGGGCATCGGCGTTGTTATAAACCTTAACAACATTATCCTTATCTATACGATAGATTGTGCCGTTGGCTCCGCTACCGATTACCTCGCAGCCTTCTATTGAGACTGTTTTATACGCCTTCTCCACAGTCATCATCTGGTTAAACCCAGTCATGTCAAAAATCTCGTAGACTTCATTATTAACATTTTTGACAACAAGCTCAGCACGTTTCTTTCTAACATGCAAAAGCACTCTGAGACCTGCACTCGAGATATATTCAAGTTTCTCCGCATCAATAACCAAATCGAGAGATGAATTATTATCTTCAATTTGTTCCTTTATAATGCGTAGGACTTCCTCCTCAATTTCCGGTGCATTTCCGGAATCGATGCGTCCCTCCAAAGACAATATCAATTGATTGTCTTTGATTTCCGATTTAATTGCGCTCATTTTGTTTACCCTTAAAATTCCTTAACCGGTTATATCATAAAACCATTAAACAAGCCATGTATGTCTTTTACTAAATCAAATATCAACGGTCGTTTATTCCCGTTTTCCTGCGCGTCAATCAAAGTTTTGATTTAAAGTGTAATCATCCAAAGCATATGGCAAAAACGAGCTCATTATAGTGCTCGTTTCTGCCACAATAACGTTCTTTGATGTAAATCGTTCTGGATTTGTTTCTCGCTATTAGTTACTCAATAGTAAGAATGTCTGAGAAACCTGTTACCTCAAATATCTCCATAATGGTCTCATTAACGTTGGTGACCTTCATGGAACCCTGATTGTTCATAATTTTCTGTGATGCCAAGAGCACTCTGAGTCCGGCTGAAGAAATGTATTCCAGCTTATCCATATCGAAGCAAAGTTCTGTAAGTCCTGCAGTGGACTCCTGAACTTCTTTTTCCAGATCAGGAGCTGTCATTGTGTCCAGTCTGCCTTCCAGTGCAAATAAAGCTTTTCCTGCATCAATTGTCTTATTAATATTAAGTCCCACTTTATCCTCCTTATCTACTTCAAGTGATTCTTATTCTAAACTACTCTATGATTACACCTGATAAACCATCCCCGCTGATCATTTACCAGGTAAACCTTACATCATCATTATACACGAAAAGTGTAAATAAAACCCTATTTTTTGTGAATTTTTGATAGAGCTATGGTGATTATTGATAATGAACCTAAAACTTCTTTTCGATTACCATTTCCACTTCGTCACCACTTACGGAAACCTTTACATCGTCAGCCAAATTTGCAACTATGGACTTCTCCAATTCGTCCCATGCTTCCTTTGCTGCAGGGTTGTTCTCAGCTAAACCTAGTTCCTCACGGTATTTGTTCAGTGACCAATTGCAAACAAGTGAATTGAAGTTTGCGGCTTCGGGTCCTAACATACCCATGGAAGCG
>CADBSP010000128.1 GCA_902797405.1 uncultured Eubacteriales bacterium
ACTCTCTTTAATTGTGTAGATATATGTCTTTCCTGCACTGCTGCTATCAAAGCCTGTAAGTTCCCATGTAGCTGTCTTATTTTCCTGATTTACAACCTGGCGAAGTTCCGGTGCATTTGGCATATGCATATCCGCCCCTGATACGGATGTACCATCTGCATTTTTGACCTCTCCTTCGCCCAAGGTGAACCAGAAGTTCATCTTGTCGTCCCAGTCAGCGCCTTCCAGATCCTTTGTAACTTCGACGGTCACGCTGCCGATGACTTTGTTGGTGAATGTAATAGCAGCCGGCTCACTGGTGCCACTCTTAGTGGCAGTTACCGTCAAGGTGCCGTCTTTGTTTTCCGTTACCTTAACATCAACCTGGTATGTCGAGGAATCGTAGACGATGGTATTTCCGTTTGCATCTTTGGTTTCCCAGGATGCGGCAGCGACCTGTGCTGCGGTTATACTACTACCTGGCGCTACAGCCTCGCTATAGGTGTACTCGGTTCCATCTATAGTTGCCGTAGCATCATCTGGGATAGTCTCCGTTACATTGTAGGTAAATGTACGCTCGGAAGCATAGAATGTTCCCTTGGCCTCATTTGGAATTGAAACCTGTCCCTCGCTATTTGCAGCGTCAATATATTTGACTTCTCCAATCTTCCAGAGGGAGTCTATAGTTGTTCCCTTAGCAGCTTTCCTCTGGGCGTCAGAGGCTTTCTTATATTTAACAGTTTCTGTCTTGCCGTCAACGGTAACTTTCGCCTCGGCATCATCAGGAATCGGGCCGTAAACAGTCTTACCATCTGCGCTAGTCCAAGAAATAACTTCCTTCTTTTCTGCAGAACTTGCTTTGCTGTACTCTATTTCCTTCTTAAGGACATCGTTGGTGTAAGTGATATCTTTAAATGTTGCTTTTCCGTCGCGGATGTTAAGGTCAGCAACTTCTGTCTTAGCAGTATCACCGGTTGTACCCTCAGGCATCGGAGTGTTCTCTACCCAAGTGTAATTCTTGGTTGATGTATCCTCTTCCTCTGCCTTGAGTTCGAAGGTGAAGTTATCGCTGGCAGTGAGGGCGCGGCCATTAAGAACCTTGGTTACCTCTGGTGTCCAGATCTCTTCAGATTTGTATACGTTCGTGAAGAAGACCTTATCTGCCTCCAGCATAGGAGCATCATTGAAGTTCACCGCGTTATCTGAGCTGTCGTAGAACTTCTTATTCTTTGCGTCATAACGCAATGTGATGTCTTTTCCGGCGCCAAATGTCGGAGAAGTTCCCGTTGTGTCTGTATCAACCGCGCTGGCCAGGAGCTTTTCTTCACTGGCATCCCAGAGTACGTAAATCTTTACCTCAGGTATGCGCTGGTCATTGGTTATGGACTCTCCATCGCCGCTTGCACTGTCCTTCGGATTCTCCATGGTCTGATACACGAAGGTTCTTTCGTATACTGTGGCAACTGCATCGTTGTCAGGTGTGCCGCCAACAACATAACTTGTATGACCGTCCGCAGATGTCCAGCCTGTCGTGTCTGCTCTCTGCGTTGCGTCAGCATTCGCATATACGACCTGATTTCCTTCGATCGTCTTTACGGCATCATCCGGAATGTTCTTCGTATATACAGTATCCTTACCGGTTGCAGAATCTTCGTAAACCCACTCACCGTCTGCTGCCTTCTTCTGAGCATCGGTAGCATTACCGTATGTGATTTCTGTAGCATTTAGGTCTGCCGGACTGACTTTGATGGTTCCAAATTTTGCAGAAGAAATAACATCTCCTTCAGTGAATTTAGCTTCAGCCACAACATCGCCGGCTACGAATGTTCCGTCAGTTTCTTTGAATGTCACCGGCATCGGTGTTCCGTCTTCTCCAGTCAGCATGAAGCTGAAGGTGTCACCATTCTTGAATGTGCGCCCTTCCAGATATTTGTCCAGATTAATGCGGTATGTACCGATGTAATTAGAGTTTGTGAATTCAAGGGTTGTCTTCTCCTTGCTTAGGGAAATCAGATTTGTGGATCCAACCTCATCGGTGGCCTGCCTGCTTCCATTATCCACAGAGTAAGCAGCCTGGAATCCCTCTACAGGAGTTTCGGTAACTCTAACCTTGGTGTTGCGCGGGAATACAAGAACGATATCATCGCCGTCCTTGAGTTTAATGTCGCTTAGCGGAATCACCGCCTTACCACTATCATCTGCAACAGCTGTATAATATGTGTGTTCAGTTTCGTCTATTGTTCCGTAAGAGAACTCTTCGTTTGGACGAAGTCCGCTAACCTGTGCGATTGCGGAGAAGCTAAACTTTTCACCACCATTTCCGCCAAGTACCGTCTTTGTTAGAACGAGTTCTGTGAAGCGGTTGTTGAACTTATGACTGTTGTCCCACGCAGAATCTTCTTTGCCATTGTCATAACGCGACACTCTAACACGGCCGGTAGCACTACTTGAATTCTTATCGCCATCAACCGACGCGAGTTCCCATCCGTTGGCTTCCTGAATTTCTTTAACTGTATAGCCAGTCTGCAGCGGAACATTTTTAATGGTTACCTTCTGGCCTTCTGTCAACGTGAATCTATAAGTGTTCTTTCCGTCTGATACAAACTGTATCGGAGTTTCGCCACTTGCTGTGGTTTCAGTAAGAAGCGTTACAGCATCAAAGACATAGTCTGTCGGTACGAAATCGCTGTCGAAGGTAATATCATAAGCGAACTCACCGGCTTTGTTGCCTTCTGCTTCTTTCTCAATTACGATTTCTGAAGACTTTGCTGTGTTTTCAAAGGTTCCGACTACGATTGCCTCGCTTGTGTCCAAAACTCCCTTTGGCATAGTGTATTCACTTCCATTGGATGAATATGTGCCGTTGGATTCTTTGGTGATATTGTAATACCTTGTTGTATATTTGCCGTTGGTATCGTATTCGCCTTCACCCTTGTAGAAAAGATTTCCGCTTTCATCCTGGCGGATGTGATAATCACCGGTTACCTCTTTTTCCGGGTTATACGGAGTTATATCCACTGATGAAAGAACCGTACCTAGTACAGAGTAATACTTAACGTTAGCCGGATCCGTCTCATCCTTGTAGTAATGTCTTCCTTTTGTGTCCTCGTATATTTTATGATTATTTACAATGAATCCCTGTCCATCTGTTTTATCTTTTGTTACAGCCTTGTCGTTAGCAGACGGGTTCACTGTATTGGTGTTTGTTGTAACAGCAGTATATTCCTTTGAAGTATCATTGGCGTCATAATACTTTGTATTGCTACCATCCGGTACAGCAATATATTTTTTTCCAAGAGAATCTACTTTGACTGTGTAATCTACACCGTTGTATTTGACCGTCTTGCCTTCGTATATACTGTGGTCGTCAACATTGGGGTTGAATACTCCGTCTTCTACGAGAATCTCTTCGTCTACTGTATAATCTGTGAGATTCACTGCATAATAGCTATTGCCAACTTTGATGTAGGCTTTACCGTGCACATCCTTCTTTACAGGATAGGATCCTCCGTCTTTCGTAACCTTTTTCTCCTCCGGAATGCTCTGGTCGTCATCCGTTGGAAGCAAGGTGTTGTTGGCTATTGTTGCAAGTTCAGTTTTAGTATCCGGATCATAGTATTTATTTTCAACCTTGAAGTACTCCACACCATTCTTATCTCTATAGACCGTATATGATTGACCATCATGTTCGACAGTTACTTCTTCCTGTTCATATTGGGCTACAGATAATTCATTACGATTTGGATATTCAAGGAAACGTCCACCATCGCGGTAGAACTGCTTGCCGGAAGCATCCGTAAATATTTTTCTTCCGTCCGCAGTTTCCTTTCCTGTCCATACTGCATCCTGAGACCAAATGGTTGTTTCTTCGCCCCAATTAATATCATTATAGCTGTTTGGAGGAGTCGGTGTGCCCCCAGTGTAATGATAGGAACCTATCTTCACATCTGCTCTTGTTCCCTTATACATTTCCAAGTCGGTTTTTGGATTGGAAACAATAACCTGCAGGTAGTAGATTACTTTATCTTTATTGTATTCCAAAATGCCATCGGCATTTGTAGAAGGTTCTTCCGTTATGCGATAGACATAGGCCTTAGCATTGTGTTCATTGTAAGGATGCGTTGCATCATAAGTATCTCCCGGAGAATTATATTCCAAGATCGAGAATGGCACGATACCTTCATCATTACTTCTCTCTTCTCTAAAACCAGCATCCACGGAATTGGTGAGGATTAATGTACCTTGCTTCTCCGTTCCACCTTCACCATTTGTAGCTTCAACATATGTATAATCATAGTTTATGTTGTTAAAGAAGCTTTCATCTGCCTTCTCCATGACAAAGTCAAAGACATTGGCATATTCTCCGACCGGTGTGGCACCGTTTACAGTTTTACGGGCTTCAGGAATCACATAGACCGGCGGCAGAGGATCTATCTTCGTATTGGCATAACCAAGAATATCTGTTTTGCAGGAAATACCACTTGTCCAAATATAATTGGCACCCTGGGCATCAGCACGCAGATAGAAGCGGGACCAGCTGGTGTTGGGGTCGGTGGCCGTTCCCACTACATAGTTTCCTGTGTCGGAGAGTGTGCTTTGATTGTAGTCTCTGCTATTGTACTCATAGCGCTGAAGACCGGAGTTGTTTGCAAAGGTTAAAGTGTCCAAATCATTACCGGCACCAAGAACTACACCCTCAGATCCAGGGCCATAGGCGTCGCTGAGCATTTTATCCTTCATAAGATCTGTGGAATCCATGTCCCAAAGCTGGCTGTGAGCAACGTCCAAGTCTCCTACCCAGAAGAGAACGGAGGTGTCAGGAAGTGCATCATCGATGGTGATGTCATAGTCGATGTAAGTACCGGAGCCCTTGCTCAAGAGGGTCTTCGGCATGCTATACTCCTCCGTTATCTCGGTGGTCTTGTAAATCTGGTTCCAGAAGGTGAGCCCTCCGTCCACCGTGGACATAAGAAGGCGGGTGTATGTCTCATCTTCGTTATACACATATTTTCCTTGGCTATAGTCAAACTTCGAGCCCACGAGCCTGTCTTGATCGCTTCTGTCCCAGGTATATGTAGTGCCATCAGATCCCGTAGTCTGTCCCGGAATCCACGGATTGCCACCATATGGATCCAGCTTATAGTCGCTCTTCAGGCTTGGAATAAGGTTCATATCCTTAAAGGTTACGCTATTAACGTCAACCACCACGTCATGAATCTTGCCGTTCACATCTTTTGCTGCCCCGGGGTATACCAGTTTCAACTTAAAGTTGTCGTTCAGCTTGACCTCGTTGTTGTTTTGCGTCATCGCATCCCACTCGCTCATCGAGAAGTTCTTGGTGAAAACGCGGTAACCGCCTTGGCCTGCAGCCTGAATGTGATAGTCGCCGAGCTCAATATACCTGGCGTCATAGTATCCGTCATACTTCCATCCTATACTAGGCAGGGTTTTGTACGTCTGACCACTATCGTCGCTGTAATATATTGTCGGATAAGATGTTAGGCTATCAATTACATAATAAGTCTTTGGTATACGACTGTTCCCATCATTATCTGAGAATGGATCCGGAGGATTATTTGTAGCTGTTCCGCGCACGTACTCATTGGAAACTTTAGAGGTAAGATTACCAAAACCATCTGTACCACTAATGATGGAATGTAGAGTATTAGCATCATTGGGATTTGATGCCAGATTAAGTCCGTTATAAACTTCTTTGAAATCGAAATCCCAGTCAATATGAAGATTGTCCAGGTCCGCTTGCGTCATACCGTCACTGATATCATAGGGAGAGATGGTGCTTCCACCCGCTCTAAACGGATCGTCGTAGTGCATCCAGATTTTGGCATCATTCGCAATGAGCTTTTGGAAACTCTTCCCGAGAAGGTATCTGAAGTTGAAGGTGGTGTATTCGCCCGGGTTCGTGACGTTGGCACTGTCGTTTTTACCCAAACCTTGCAAGCTGGACGTATCCCAGCCGCTCAGGTCCAGAATCCTAAGAGCATCGCACCTTACGAGAAGCTTATCTACGATTTCCTCAAGGGCACTTCGATAATCAGCAGTGTTGTACGTTGGGTCATTTAACGAATCGTCAATATCAATGTCTCCCCCAAAGTAAAACTCTTCAAGCGTGTTCTTTCCGTAAGTCATTTCACCACCGAGCACACCGGCCTTAAGGCCCGGCAGCTTGATATTGTTCATCTTAAGAATTTTGAGGTTGGGTAGACCTTTTCCCTGCGTTCCACTGATAGAACGGACAAAGGTGTTTTGTGCGTAATCAGGTGTATCCCCGTTCGTAATAAGAGTTCCTTCCGGGTCTTTCCATGTACTGATTGTGATATTAGAAAGATCGAGTTCCTCCAACGCCGAACATCCATCGAACATACGCTGGCTCTGGCAGCCGCTGTTGCCTACGCCCACGTTATAAGTCTTCTCACCGGCCTCAATCCCCTCGTAGAGTTTGTAGGTCCGATAGTCATCAACATGGGTAGCAGTGCTTACTACCTTGGTATGGAAATCGGGGTTGTTGAGCGTAAACTTCTTTAGGCTGGTGCATCCGTTTGCAAAGTCCTGCATGTACTGCATGGTGCCGTTGTTGATCCAGGTACTGAGATCAATTTCTTCTAGGCTGGTGCAGTTTTGGAAAAAGCTGCGCACGTCTGCCACCCTGGTGGTAAGCAAGCCGGAAACGTCCGCCTCTTTTAGTTTGGGCATATCAGCAAACATATACCTAAGGTTTGCATTATTATATGTTTCAATTGCCGGCTTCCCCGCGGGAGTTGTGGAATTCATGGTCACTTTGGTGATTTGGTCACGATAATCATCCCACGGCCAATCGGCTTTGGAAGTAAAATTGGTATTGGTCTGTGTCCCTTTTGTTATTGTGAGCGCCACGCGACCTTTGTATCTGTTTTGAGTACCCTCGATGAGTCTTGGCTGGATGACTAGCTCGCCGTCGTCGGTAATCTTCCAAGAAAGGTTGAGGCCGAACGGCGTCTCGGAGACGATATCAGCATGTACTTCCTGCACACCACCTCTGGTAATAACGTCTCCCAGTCCGGAAATCACTCCGCCAAATGCCAAAACTACGCAAAGCATCAAGCTTAGTATGCGTTTTACCATTGGCTTCCCTGTTGTTCTATTTGTTCCATTTGTTGAAGTATTCATCTCGATATTCCTTCCATTTTTCCAAATGCCCCGAACAATTTTCCCCTAGATAATCTCTAATCCTAATTTCCTGATTATCTCCATTTTATCTTATTATCCTGTTTTCTCTCGACCGGGGTGCCGAGTGCAGGTTAAAGCGATGTTTATAAAATTACAAAAATGATTGCACAATTAACTTGGGTCTAAGCCCACAGTTATGAATATTTTACCCCAATATCTAGTTTCTTGTAAAGGAAAATGTGACTAAAATGCTACGATTTTACCGTTTTTTTAGAATATTTTGCATATTTTTTTATACAAACGACAAAAACAATACTACGCATAAGAAAAGACTCAGCGCACGCTTAAGCGCGACCTTCTGAGTCCCGGCTTTCCTGTTCACCATTCCTGTTTTCCTTTCTTCACGCAAACCTACCGCGTTTTCTTTTCCTTGCATCTTCTCTTTCATCCCTTTTCTCTTTTGATTTTCTGCCCTTTCGGGCACTCCCCTGTTTTATATACTTTAATATATGTTTTGACTTCTTTTTCGAGGTGCAAATCTCTATTTTTCCATTTTGCACCGGTGCAGATTCTGTTTTTTGATTTCTGCACCTCGGAATCGCTTCGTCACTTTTATTTCTGAGGTGCAAAATCCCATTTTTCGATTTTGCACCGGTGCAGATTCTAGTTTTTGATTTCTGCACCTCGGAATTGCTTCGTCACTTCCATTTCGAGGTGCAAAATCCCATTTTTCGATTTTGCACCGGTGCAGATTCTGTTTTATGATTTCTGCACCTCGGAATCGCTTCGTCACTTCTTTTTCGAGGTGCAAAATCCCATTTTTCATTTTGCACCGGTGCAGATTCTGTTTTTTGATTTCTGCACCTGGAAGCTTTCCCGTTCACTTAACCCCCATTCAGTTTTTTTCATACACAAAACGGAGCAACATAGTTATCATGCTGTCCGCTTGTTGTCCGAGTTGTGCTTATAAGCCCTCAAGTTATACTATATATGCGGTTTTTTGACAATACCGGGCGATTTAGGTGCTTTTGAGGCCTTCCAATAAAAGGAAATATGCTTTTTTTCCTTAATTATCGATAAAAGTGTTTGTATAAAGTGTTGCTGTTGTGTTACAATCATGGAAGAGTATGCCTATCGACTGAGGGGGATGATTAACTGAGAGGGAAATATGAGCGCAGGAACATGGAAATTCAAGGATCTAAAGTTTCCTAGGCCTAATCTTGATGTGTTTACAAATCTATATAAGGATGCCATTGAGAGAGTGGAGTTTGCACAGCATGGCGACGACGTGATTGAGATTTTATTGGAAGTGGATGAGCTTTCTCGCAAAATCACGGATCTTCTGAGTTCGACTATGATTCGTCATTCGATGGATACGACAGATGAACGCTATGCGGAGGACCAGCGCTGGTTTGAAGAGAACCAGCCCGCGTTCGTAAAAGCTATTCTGGATTTCAATGACGCCGTCTATAACTGTCCATTCAGGGACTACATCGAAGAACGAGTTGGTCCGATGTATTTTGCCAGGACAGATGTTAAAAAGAAAACCTTCTGCGAGGAAAATCTTCCTCTGCAGCAAAGAGAATCCGAGCTTTTGGGCGAATACGATGCCCTAATCGCTTCCTGCCAGAAGGAAGTTGATGGTGAGCTCAGGAGTTTCCCTGCCTTACAGGATTTATTCTCTCACGAAGACCGCGCGGTTAGAAAGGCGGCCTTCAAAGCCTTTTCAGAATTCCTACACGAAAACGAAGAACAATTAGAAAAAATATGGGACGAGCTCTTAACTATTAGAACAGAGATGGGCAAAAATCTCGGTTTCGATGGTTTTATTCCTTTGGCGTATATGGAAAGACTGCGCTTAACATACGGACAGGAAGAAGTTGCGAAGTTCAGGCAGCAGGTCGTAGATGAGATAGTCCCACTTTGTTCCAAGATATACGAGTACCAGGCAAAAGCGCTTGGTTTGGATGAGATAATGGCATATGACGAAAAGATTCTTTTCGCCGACGGAAATGTCAAGCCCTTGGGCGACATGGAATACATGTTCAATGAGACGATCAAAATGTTAAGAGAGATGACTCCGGAAACTGATGAGTTTATCACTTTTATGCTGGATCATGAGCTTATAGATTATGAGCCAAGGCCGAATAAGGCGCTTAGAGAATATGCCACAATCCTGCCCGCTAGGAAGGCACCCTTTGTTTTCTATCACTTTGATGGATCGCCTGCGGCCCTAAAGAATCTTCACGAAGGTCTCGGCTACGCATTCGCGGGATACAAGTCATCCAGAAGACAGCATTTGGAAGAGTATTACGCTTCATGCTCCGAGATTATGGAAGTTCACGCAATGTCTATGGTCTTTTTCGCTAATAAATATGCGGATAGGTTCTTCGGCGAGGACGCTTCCAAATATGTTTTCTCTATTCTACATAACTACGTGACGTTTATTCCCTTCAGCGTGGCTGTAGATGAGTTCCAGCATATTTGCTATGGCAATTTGGATATGACACCAAAGGAAAGAACTCAGGTGTGGCGCGACCTCGAAAAGAAGTATATGCCTTGGAGAAAGTATGACGAGGATGACGAATTCATGGAGAGAGGCGGATATTGGTATCACAAACCGCATTTCTTCTTCCATCCATTCTTCTATATAGAGTATTCGCTTTCAACTATTAACGCTATGGAGATGTACCAAAAATACGAGGAGCGTCCGGGTACTGCATGGAAGGAGTATTTGGAGCTCACAGATTTGGGAGGAAGCAAGAACTATTTGGAGACTCTAAAGCTTTCACATCTAACACCGGCGTTTGAGGATGGAGCGGTTGCCAATTCTGTAAAGTATGTTAAAACCATATTGGACGATTACATGAGTTAGTCGACGGCTAACCATTATATACCAAGCACATCATCGTAAGGTCGTCGAACTGCTCTGCTTCTTTAACAAAGTCGTTTACCGCGCTATCTACTCCTGCCAGAATTTCTTCCGGCGAGCCGTCCTTTACTAGGTTAAGTGCCTCCACCATGCGGTCTGTACCGAATAGCTCATTATTAGCGTCGGTGGCTTCAGGCACCCCGTCTGTGTATAAGAAAATCTTATCTCCAGGAGACAGTTTGATTTCGTATTCCTTATACTTTATACCCTCCATTCCGCCGAGAACAAAGTTATGCTTGTCCTTATAAAGTTCAAATGACTCCCCTTTTCTCATCAATACCGGGAATTCGTGGCCGGCATTTGATGCCATCAAAGTTCCTGTGGAGAGTTCCAAAATTCCGAGCCATGCTGTAACAAACATATCCTCGTGGTTGTTGGCTACTATTCCTTTGTTCACATCTGTAAGAATCTCCGCCGGACTCTTACCCATGGCGGCGTTGTCCTCCATCATAATCTTTGATGCCATCATGAAGAGCGCTGCCGGTATTCCCTTACCGGAGATGTCTGCCATGATTAAGCAAAGGTGGTCATCATCAACAAAGAAGAAGTCATAGAAGTCACCGCCCACCTCCTTGGCAGGGTTCATGCTGGCATATATTTCGAACTCGTGTCGGTCCGGGAACGGCGGGAACACGTTTGGAAGCGAGCTTTCCTGAATTCTTGTTGCCAGGTCAAGCTCCGTTTCAATTCTCTCCCTCTCCTTGGTTATCGTTTCGATTTCATCCGTGTACTGATCGATTTCTTTAGCAAGTACTGTGACGTCATCGGACAATTGCTTTATTTCGTTCCGTCCGCGAATCTTGGACAGGCTCTCAGCAACCGCCTCGCTATCCTTGGTCTCCGTGTATTGCCTGATGTTTGCCTGCACTATCTTTAGCGGCTTTAGCACAAATCTATAAATCAGCCAGAGACAGAAACTTGCCAGGATGAACTGCTGAAGCATTGCAAGCATCGTGCTGCGTCTGGCTCTCACATTGACGTTCTCTCTAAGCGCGCTGATGTCATAGGTGATACCAATAAGCACTGCTCTTCCGTCCACTTCACCTATATGAGCATAATAGTCCATATAGTCCCCGGCGCTTGCCAAATAGGATGAATCCTTAAGCGCACTCTTCATTGCGGTTGTTTGATCCTGTCCGACTTGAACCGAAACACCCAGCGGATAAACTTCTTCATAGGATGTCCCTCTAACCGAACCTTCATCCGCGGCGCTTAGCAGGAAGAACTGTGAATCAAAGGTAGAGTTCGGAAGCACGCAGAATAAGAAGGCGACATCATATGACGCCTTGATTTGATCTAGCCTGGTTATAAGCCAGGAATACGCAATCTCCGCGTATAACTTCTTATCTACCGCGTCCAATTTTTCCAGCTCATCCTCAGTTGCGTATCTAAATTCTATGTCGGGATGGCGGCTCACCCAAGTTGCGTATTTCTTTTTCGTCAAAGTTTCGCCATTATAATCAGCATCATACTCTATGTCAACTTTTTCGTAGTTCTCATACCAATACTTGATTAGCCATTTATAGGCAGGGTACTCCTTAATTGCCATCTCTACTTCCTTAGAAATGTGAGCACCAACGGACTGGGTTTGCTCCCTCACCTCACTTCGGGAATTCGCTCTCTGAGCGTAATACGAAAAGATGCCGACAATAACCATGCCGACTAAGAAAAGTAGCGCAACTAAATATATTATACTGTTTTTCGAAGTTCTGTTATTCATGAGGCTATTATACTTAACGCTGTCCAACAAATGTCCAACAAGTTTCTCGGCATTCGGGACGCTTGTTTTTCGAGCATTTGTGTCCGCCTGTTTTTCGGCATTCGGGCCCACCTGTTTTTCGGCATTCGGGCCCACCTGTTTTTCGGCATTCGGGCCCACCTGTTTTTCGGCATTCGGGACGCTTGTTTTTCAAGCATTTGTGTCCGCCTGTTTTTCGGGCATTTGTTACATGCGTCATTCATTGGTTAAATAATATCGGATATTAATTTATTAGAGTTGTTGCAATAGCTTCAAAACAACGATATCATAATTACATGTCGCGTACAATACACAATGTACAACGCAATAATATTGTAATGTACAACGCAACAATAATCTAATGTACAACGCAATAATACAATGTACAACGCAACAACAATCTAATGCACAACGTAACAACAATCTAATGCACAACGCAACAA
>CADBSP010000129.1 GCA_902797405.1 uncultured Eubacteriales bacterium
CGGCGTGATGGAATTGGCAGACGTGCGGGATTCAAAATCCCGTGGTGGCAACACCGTGTGGGTTCGACCCCCACCGCCGGCACCATTTATTTTTGTTTATGGAGGAAGTTATGGGAACAAATGGACAACCGATGATACCGCAACTAATTATACTTGTAGTTTTTATCGCGCTCATGTACTTAATCATGATAAGGCCGCAGAAGAAGAAAGAAAAAGAAGTACAGGATATGCGTAGTAATGTATCCGTTGGTGACGAGATTATCACTATCGGAGGAATATGCGGTAGAATTGTTAAGACCAAGGAAGATTCCGTTGTAATACAAGTCGGCGCTGATAAAACTAAATTTGAAATAAAAAAATGGGCGATTTCCACTGTTGAAAAGAAATCTGAGAACAGAAGAGTGGACCGTGATGAGGTTGCATTACAGGAAGAAAGAAAGGTTAAACCTAAGAGACTCGGAAAGAAGGCAACCACCATGGAACAGGAAGCTGAAGCACTCCTGGAAAGTGCACCGGAAATTACAACAGAAACAGCCGATGCTATTGATACCGTAGTTGATGCTGAAGCTTAAAACTGATAAACCTAAAAGACAGTTCAAATCGAGCTGTCTTTTTTACTGATTACGTTTTTTACGTAAGTGATTAAACAGATTAAATCAGCTTTTATTAAACTTATTAAATTAAATTTAAGTCTCTTAAGTGAATTATAGATGGTATTATGAATTGTCTGACAATTAGAATGAAAAAATGCTATTTTTCGTGTATTTTTTGCGGTTTTTTTGTTGAATCGCATTTCAAAAAGTAGTAGAATATACTTTATTATAATGCCCGAGTTACGGGCAAATTATTTTGTAGTTAATTCACGGAGGAAAAAATGAGCTCGAATGTAAGAAAGGTACTATCCATTATCATTATACTTGTTGTATTGGTTGGATGGTACATCACAGTGTTTGGAATTGGTGGAATCAGTTCCGTAAAGGATGTTTTAAAGTTTGGCCTGGATATCAACGGCGGTGTCTATGTTGTTATGGAAGCCGAGACAGACCAAACTGGCGACGAATTAAAACAAACCATGGAACAGACTAGAGAAGTTCTCAATAAGCGTGTTAATGCCATGGGTATTTCTGAATCAACAGTAAACATCGAAGGGGATAAGAGACTTCGTATCGAAATGCCAGGCGTGGATAATGCTGAAGAAGCTATCGAATCAATCGGTCGTACAGCACAGCTCCAGTTCCTGCTCGCAGATGGTACTCTGGTACTAAGCGGTGAAGATGTACAGAATGCGGGTACAGATCTGGACACTGAACATGGTGGATATAAAATCACATTGCAGTTCACTTCTGAAGGTGGAACCAAGTTCGCTGAGGCAACAGAGAAGGCCCTTTCAGGTAGTGTAACTTCTGCAAATACAGGTGTTGATAATAAAGCTATTATCATCATGCTCGATAATCAAATCTTAACAGCTCCTGTTGTTCAGAGCATAATATCCAATGGTTCATGTGAAATCACAAGTTCCAATGGCGGTTACACATTAAATGACGCAACAACAACTGCTGCTTTGATTAGAGGAGGTGCACTCCCTGTAACACTGAACGAAATTACATCATCGGTTCAGACCGCAACAATCGGTGCAGACGCACTTCATAAGAGTATTATTGCCGGTGCTATTGGTTTGCTTCTGGTATTCGTACTAATGATCATCATGTATGGTCTATTGGGTGTAATGGCTGATATAGCTTTGGCACTATACGTACTCCTGGACATCTGGGCAGTTGCAGCAATTGGTGCAGTTCTCACACTTCCCGGAATCGCAGCTATCATCCTCTCCATAGGTATGGCTGTTGACGCTAATGTAATAATATTCGCCAGAATAAGAGAAGAGATATCAAAGGGCAAAACCATAAGAGTTGCTGTTTCTGAGGGTTTCCGCCATGCTGTTGTAACAGTACTTGACGCACAGATTACAACATTGATAGCAGCTATCGTTCTTTACTTAATCGGTTCTACCACGGTTAAGGGCTTCGCTATCACTCTTATGATTGGTATCGTAATAAGTATCTTCACTGCAGTTGTCATTACACAGATTCTTATCGGTCTATTGGCAGACAGTGAAAAATATGCTAAGAACAAATACTTCGGTGTTAACGAAGATGGAACTCCTAAGCAGTTTGTTAAAAAGGAATTCAAGTTCGTTAAGAATCGCAAGCTTTACTATATAATCAGTGTTGCAGTGATCGCGGTTGGTCTAATCTTTGGTTTGGTTAGAGGCTTTAATTACGGTATCGATTTCACAGGTGGTACAATGCTTCAACTGGATATGGGCAAGACAGTTAATACTGCTGAAGTTGCTGATACAATTAGCTCCTATAACATTAACCCAACCATAGTTCTGGCCGGTGACAACAACGATCAGGTTATTATAAAAACAACAGAAGCACTTACAAATGAAGATCGTGTTGCAATAGTAAACACACTTGGAGAAAAATACGGTATCTCAGAATCAAATATACTTGCTTCTGAACAATTTGGTCCTACTGTTGGTAATGAACTTAAGGCAAATGCCGTAAAATCAGTAGTTATCGCTGCTATATGTATGCTCATTTATATAATCTTCCGTTTCAAAACATGGAAATATGGTGTATCCTCCGTTATAGCTCTGGCACATGACGTTTTGATTGTTCTCGCTATGTACGGACTCTTCCATATTACGATTAACAACCCGTTTATTGCAGGTATACTCACCGTTGTAGGTTATTCAATAAACAATACAATCGTTATTTTCGATAGATTGAGGGAAAACAGAACTCTATATAAGAGAGAAACTCTGGAGGAAACAATCGATAAGAGTATCAACCAAACTCTTAACCGTTCTGTTATGACTTCTATTACAACACTTTTATGTATGATTCCTATGACGATCATGGTATCAACTGCGATCAGAGAGTTCATCATTCCGCTCATCATAGGTGTAATTGTTGGTACATATTCATCCGTGTTCTTGGCCAGCCCGATATTCTATGAATTCAGCAAAGGCGAAAAGAAAGTAAAATACGTTGGGGGAAATAAGAAGGATAAGTAATTAAAAGGGGACGGTCTCATGTATGGACCGTCCCTGAAAATAATATCCAAGTGAACTGTTAAATGGAGACAAGAGAACAATTTCTGACAAAACTACTGAGCTTTAATGCCGGTTATGATAAGGAAATTATCGGAAAAGCCTTTGATAAAGCAGAGGAACTCCACCATGGGCAAGCCCGTTTAAGCGGCGAGCCCTATATTGTTCATCCCATGGAAGTCGCAATTATACTTGCGCAACTAGGAATGGATGATGAGACTCTGGTAGCGGGCTTGCTTCATGATGTTGTTGAAGACACCAGTTATACCAGAGACATGATGACTGACGACTTTGGTGAAGATGTTGCACTTCTGGTAGATGGTGTAACGAAATTAGGCTCCATTAAATTTGACACAAAAGAAGAGGCACAGGCTGAGAATCTCAGAAAGATGTTCCTGGCCATGTCTAAAGATATAAGAGTTCTTATCATAAAATTAGCTGACAGACTCCACAATATGCGAACCGCCGAGTATTGGGGAACAAACAAGCAGAAGGAGAAATCCAGAGAAACTTTGGATATATATGCTCCTCTCGCAGCCAGGCTCGGTATGTATAACGTAAAGTTTGAGCTGGAAGATACAGCAATGATGTATCTTTGGCCGGAGGAATATGAAAAACTATCCAAAAAGGTCAGCGTTGCCAGAGAGACTCATGAAATATTCATAAAAGAAGTAATTGATAAAATCAAAGCATCCTTGGATAATCTGGGCATTCATTACGATATTTACGGAAGATCAAAGCATCTCTACAGTATTTACAAAAAGATGATTATCCAGAAAAAGGAATTGGAAGAGATCTTTGATTTAACGGCAATTAGAATTATCGTAGATAATGTCAGAGACTGCTATGCGGTATTAGGTCAGGTTCATACAATGTGGAAGCCGCTTCCCGGTAGGTTCAAAGACTATATAGCAATGCCTAAACCAAATATGTATCAGTCACTACATACCACACTACTTGGTGAAAATGGTGAGCCATTCGAAATCCAAATTAGAACCTATGAAATGCATCAGGTTGCAGAATATGGTATTGCGGCTCATTGGAAATATAAAGAAGGAAAAAATGACGGTAAAGCAAACAACGATGAAGTAAAACTGGCATGGCTAAGACAAACCCTGGAATGGCAGCAGGAATTAAATGATCCTAAGGAGTTCATGGAAACTCTGCGAATGGACCTATTCTCCAACCAGGTATTTGTATTCACTCCAAAGGGAGAAGTCATGGAACTTCCTGCAGAGTCAACACCCCTTGACTTCGCATTCAAGGTACATACCGATGTAGGATGTCATTGCGTAGGTGCAAAGGTTAATGGCAAGATGGTGACTATTGATCATCCGCTCCATAACGGCGATATAGTCGAAATCGTAACCTCTGCAAATTCAAACGGTCCAAGCGTCAACTGGTTAAAAATTGCAAAGAGTTCCTCTGCCAGAAATAAAATCAGACAATGGCTAAAGAAAGCCAATAGATCTGATGACGTGGAAAAGGGTAAGGTGCAACTGGATAAATATATCCGCAAGAAAGGATATGACCCGCAGGTAGTTGAGAGAGCAGCCCAAATGAACAGGGCCATGAAGGAACTTGGCATTGCAAACGCTCTGGATGACCTATATGTTCAGATAAGTAAGAATAGCACTCTCTTAAATAAATATGCCAATCTACTCTTCAAATACTACGATGAAGAACACACTCTCTTGCAACAGAGAGATGAAGAAAAGATTCGTGCAATTAAGGCAGAAGAGGCAAGACGAAGAAAACACGATCAAGAAAGAAGAGACAATCCGGGTATTATAGTTAGGGGTGTGGATAATCTAATGATTAGATTATCCAAATGCTGCAATCCTGTTCCCGGAGATGAAATAATAGGTTTTATTACCAAAGGAAGAGGCATTTCCGTACACAGAAAAGACTGTACTAATATCATTTCACTTCCGGAAGAAGAGAAGTCCCGAATGATAGAAGTGGAATGGGAGGATCTAAAAGAAGGAAAATCCTATAACACGGATGTCCTCATAAGAGCAACTGACAGAAAGAGGCTTATATCCGATATTTCAAAGGTCTGTGATGACCTTGATATAGATATCTCGGGAATCAATGCTAAAAGTACAGGAGACGGCCAGGCTAATATCACACTTACACTTTCAATTTCCAGCACACAGGAGATGCAAAAGGTTCTTAGGTCCATAAGGAATGTTGAGGGTGTAACAAATGTATATAGAGCCAGAGCATAAGGAGAAAGAATGAAAATAAGACATTATGCCACAGGAGCATTAGCTGTAAATACGTATCTAGCATATGATGATAACAACAAAGGATTCATTGTTGATCCGGGTGGATACGATCAAAGAATGGCACAATTCATCCAGGAGAACAGCATTGATGCAGAGTATATTATTCTCACTCATGGACATTGCGATCATATAGGTGGAATACCCAAATTACAGGAAGTATTTCCTGAAATAAAAGTAGTCGCACATGAAGATGAAAAAGAAATGCTTGCTGATGCATATATGAATTCATCAGTGGAATTCTTTGGAAGACCTGTTTCCGTAAATGCCGATATTTTCGTCAAAGATGGTGACGAAATGGAAATAGGGGAAATGAAGCTAAAGTTCATTCATACACCGGGACATTCCAAAGGTGGTATGTGCATTTACTGCCCGGAAGACCAAGTCTGCTTTAGTGGTGATACGTTATTCAGAGCATCAGTAGGAAGGTCGGATTTATACGGAGGGAACTGGGATGTCCTGGCTTCTTCCATAAAAAACAGATTATACAAGCTTCCGGAAGATACGCTGGTTCTACCGGGACATATGGGCGAAACCAGCATAGGATTTGAAAAGAGGTACAATCCTTTTGTTCAGGATAGGGATAGTTGATATAAAAAAAGATGAAGTGCTTAAAGAACTCACAAATGAGTTTTTGATGCCCAGAGAATACACTTTTGACAATCTACAATCGATGAATGAAAGCATTGATTATGTCAAAGATTACGATGTTCTGATTAATCCAAATGAGATAACTCTTCCTATTGCTTCTCCGAAGGGAATTGTCGATAGAATAGATACTTTATCCGATACAGAAAAAACCGAATTGGTTAAAAGAGAACTCTTTAATAAACTTGTAGAAATAAAGGGTTATTATCCCGATTGGGGAACACTCACCGGAGTTAGACCGGTGAAACTTGCGGGTGAACTGATTGAGAAGTTTGGGAAAGATCAGACATATAGATTTCTAAAAGACTATTATCTTTTAAGTGAAAAAAAGATTAAATCTATCATAGACATTTATGAATATCAGATCTCGTCCATCGGTAAGCCCGAGCATAACAGCGTTTCTCTTTATATAGGAATTCCATTCTGTCCTACCAGGTGTCTATACTGTTCATTTGCATCCAATCAGGTTTCGGATAAGGAAATAGAGAGATACCTTCCTGCGCTTATTCATGAAATTGAGGCGGTATCCAAATTGATTTCAGAACGCGGATATGTTGTTGAAAGTATTTATATGGGAGGAGGGACTCCAACAACTCTTTCAACCAGGGAGATGGATTATCTTCTGACTGAAGTTGATAAGTGCTTCAAAATTTCCAGCTTGAAAGAGTTCACAGTTGAAGCAGGAAGACCCGATACAATAGACTATGAAAAGCTATTGGCAATTAGAGATCATGGGGTGGGAAGAATAAGCATTAATCCTCAGTCCATGAAGGATAGAACACTGGAGCTAATTGGTAGGCATCATACCGCCAAGGACATAGAAAGAGCATTTGGCGATGCGATGGAGGTAGGCTTCGACAGTATAAACTGTGATTTAATTGCTGGACTTCCGGAAGAAGACCTTCTGGATATGCAGAACAGTATTTACAGAGTAATGGAGCTTGGTGCTGACAATATAACTGTTCATAATCTCGCGGTTAAGAGAGCGTCCAGGCTAAATGAAAAGGATCCGGAATACCATTATAGACAGGCTAAGGTCACTTCTGAAATGATAATGATGGCCGATGAGATTCTAAAGAGTAAAGGATTCAACCCTTACTATCTCTATAGACAAAAACATATGGCAGGATCCGGAGAGAATACGGGTTATTGTCTTCCGGGGAAAGAGGGAATCTATAATATAAGAATTATGGATGAACATCAAACCATTATTGCAATGGGTGCCGGAGGAATCACCAAGTATTATCATCCGGAAGAAAACAGATTGGAACGTGTACCCAACGTTACAAATTATGAGCAATACATAGATCGAATTGATGAGATGATAGAAAGAAAGATTTTAGGAGGAAATGATGTTAACTAATGCGCCAAGGGGAACAAAAGACATTCTCCCTCAGGAGATTAATAAATGGAACTATGTTGAGGAAGTGTTTAAGAAACACTGTGCCAGAAACGGTTTTAAAGAAATCAGGACTCCTATCTTTGAACATACAGAATTATTCCAAAGAGGTGTAGGTGAAACAACAGACATAGTTCAGAAGGAAATGTATACGTTTGAGGATCACGGAAACAGAAGCATTACATTAAAACCGGAAGGAACGGCTTCGGTTGTACGAGCCTTTTTGGAAAGCAAACAGTATGCGGAAACTCAACCAACCAAGTATTTCTATGAAACATCTTGCTATAGATATGAAAAACCTCAGGCTGGAAGACTAAGAGAGTTTCATCAGTTTGGTGTTGAGATTTTCGGAACAAACAGCATGCTCGCGGATGTACAGGTTATCTCCATGGCAGATGACTTCCTAAAGGAACTCGGCATAAAGGATTTGGAGCTTCGCATTAACAGCGTTGGCTGTCCTACATGTAGGGCTAAATACAGAGAAGCATTAAGAGATTATTTCAGACCACATTTAAATGATTTGTGCGACACATGCAAAGATAGATTCGAGAGAAATCCAATGAGAATTATTGATTGTAAGTCGCCTGAAGATCATGCTGTTGCATTAAATGCACCGAGCATTTTGGATTATCTTTGTGATGAATGCAGTAATGCGTTTAATGATTTAAGAGATGGACTGGATGCTTCTGAAATCGATTATATTGTAGATCCGACAATTGTTAGAGGTCTCGATTATTATACTAAAACAGCATTTGAATTCATAACAAATCAAATAGGCGCTCAGGGTACTGTTTGTGGTGGAGGTAGATATGACAATCTAATTTCCGAAATAGGTGGACAGGACATTCCTGGAGTTGGATTTGGTCTGGGGATTGAGAGATTGCTACTGCTTATGGAGAATACAGGAGCGGAATTCCCCGAAGAAGATACCATGGACGCTCTTATTGTTACCATGGGTGACGGCGCAAAGAAATATGGTATTAAGTTATCAAAGGATTTGCGTAGCCAAGGTGTAAAATGCGACTTGGATGTTATGGAAAGAAACATGAAAGGACAACTTAAGTACGCTGATAAAAAAGGCTATAAATATGCTGTGATAATCGGCGATAACGAACTTTCTGAAGGAAAATGCCAACTTAAGGATTTGAAGAGCTCGACACAGGAGGATGTTCCTTTCGATCAGCTTCTATCAAAATTACTTTAATAATATATCTTTAATATATATAGTCATATTTTTGAAATAGTTTTATGGAATAAGGCTATTATGAAGTATTAATAATTATATAGTGACGAACTATATAATCATGGATATATAAATAAAGATATATATAAATAATTGATATATATATAAAGAGTTGTAAAGATAGTAGTCTAAATAATAATAGTATTTAACAGGTAAGAAGAAACATATTTTGAATAGCGAGGATAAAATGGCAATTTATAAGAGAACCAATATGTGCGGCGAGCTCCGCATGGAAGATGTAGAAAAAGAAGTGGTCTTAAACGGTTGGGTTGCTAAGCAGAGAAGCCTAGGTAGCCTGATTTTCGTCGATTTAAGAGACAAAACAGGCATAACCCAGGTTGTATTTGATGAGACCACAGAGAAAGAGATTTTTGATTTAGCTTCCAGTCTAAGAAGTGAATATGCAATAGGTGTTAAAGGTGTCGTAAGAGAAAGAAGTTCCAAGAATCCGGATATTCCTACAGGGGATATTGAAGTTGTGGCAACTGAACTTACAGTTTATTCACAATCTGAAACACCACCAATCTATGTTAAAGATGATGACAATGTAGATGATAACCTACGTCTGAAATACCGCTATTTAGATCTCAGAAAACCAAAAATGCAGGAAATCTTTAGACTTAGACACGAGATGATGCAGGTAACCAGACGCTATTTTTCCGAGAACGGATTCACCGAGGTGGAAACACCGAATCTAATCAAGGCAACACCTGAAGGTGCCAGAGACTATTTAGTCCCTAGCCGTGTAAATGAAGGCGCTTTCTATGCGCTTCCACAGTCACCACAGCTATTTAAGCAGCTTCTTATGGTCAGTGGATTCGATAGATATTTTCAGATTGCCAGATGTTTTAGAGATGAGGACTTAAGAGCGGACCGTCAGCCTGAATTTACCCAGATTGACCTGGAAATGTCCTTTGTCGATACCGATGATATTCTGGAAGTTCAGGAAGGTTTCATAAAGACCTTGTTTAAGGAAATAAAAGGAATAGACATTCCTACGCCACTAAAACGCATGTCTTATGACGAGGCTATGGAACGCTTTGGTTCAGATAAACCAGACCTTCGTTTTGGCTTCGAATTAAAGAAGTTAAATGATGTTGTTGCAGGAACGGATTTCAAGGTTTTTGCTGATGCACTGGAAGCAGGAGGAGATGTAAGAGGTATTTGCATAGATGATGCTTCGGATAAATTCAGCAGAAAAGATATAGACAAGCTCACCGATAACGCTAAACACTACGGAGCGAAGGGTCTAGTCTGGATCCGCATGGAAGAGGACGAAAACGGGAATCAGATTAAATCATCGGTAAATAAATTCTTCACCCAGGAAAAGCTTGCTGAAATTGCAGCAGTCTTTGGAGCAAAGAAGAATGACCTTATTCTCATCGCAGCTGATAAACCAAAGGTGGTATTCGATACTTTGGGATTCCTGAGACGTCATATAGCAGGAATACTTGGATTGTTGGATGACACTAAGTACGAAGTCCTTTGGGTTGTGGACTTCCCGATGTTCGAAAGAGACGAGGAAACTGGAAAACTTAAAGCAATGCATCATCCGTTTACTCATCCAAAGAATGAAGATATACCTATGATGGATAAAGATCCAACTGCGGTCAAAGCCGATGCATACGATATTGTAATAAATGGATATGAGGCCGGTGGAGGCAGTCTAAGAATCCATGAGGCCGATCTTCAGCAGAAAGTTTTTGAAATTATGAATATTGGACCGGAAGAATGCGAAAGAAAATTCGGATTCCTCCTGGATGCATTTAAATACGGACCACCACCACATGGCGGAATTGCTTATGGAATGGATAGATTGGTAATGCTCTTCTCAGGTGACCTTGATATAAGGGATGTTGTAGCATTTCCTAAGAACCAGAGAGCTCAGTGCCTGCTTTCCGGAGCACCTGCGGCAGTCGATCAGGATCAGCTGGATGAGCTCCACATAGCCGTAGTAGAAAGCAGCGAGGAATAATCGTTTTTA
>CADBSP010000130.1 GCA_902797405.1 uncultured Eubacteriales bacterium
AGAGATTCTTTTAAACCGAGAGTATCCAGAGTCCTGGACCCTCCGAATCCAACGGTTGTGCCATCGATTACTTCATTTAGATAGTTTACTGCATCTTCGGGGTTCTCATAATAATTAACTTTAAAACCGTTCTTTTCCAGATTCGCGATTAGATTGCTTACATTCTCCTTCATGTCATTCCTCCATATTATATTATTACTTCATACTCATTTTGCGGATACAATTTTTGATGCAAAAGCATTAAATCTGGTCAGTTTTGATCTTGGTTCAGATGATGATTCCAGGGATAGTTTTAGGTAAAGGATTCCGTGGAGTTCATCGGGAACCCGATTCTCGAATCGATTGAAATTTAAAGGTAATTGTTTACTTTCCTACATTATAGTGCACAACTTTTATTGTTGCAATGGAACTATCAATCATGGTATAATTTCCCTGTATGTGATTTAGCTTATTTGGGGAGATTAATTTGCAAGCACTTAAGGTTATTTTTTGTATATTGCTTTGCTTACCGCTGACATATGTTGCAGTGTATCTTTTTAGTAGGCTGATGGACGTTATACTGAATAAGAGGTAAAAATGCAAGGCTTATTTATTTCCGTAGAAGGTGGGGATGGATCCGGAAAATCCACTCAGCTTGAGAATATAAAAAGATACCTTAGTGAAAAAGGAATGGAATACGTCTTTACCAGAGAGCCTGGTGGGACTGAAATAAGCGAAAAAATACGTGACATAATTCTCGATCCGAACAATACAGAAATGGCTGATATAACTGAAGCTTTGCTTTTCGCCGCATCCAGGGCGCAGCATGTTGCAGAGAAAATCAGACCGTCTCTGGAAAAAGGAATTACCGTTGTTTCGGATCGTTTTGTTGACTCCAGTTTGGCATATCAAGGATATGGAAGAGAGCTCGGGGACGTGGTGAGAATAATAAACGACCCTGCGGTCGCCGGTTGTATGCCGGATATTACGTTCTTTCTGGATATTAGTCCCGATGACGCTATGGACAGAATCTCCAGAAGAGACCTGGATCGGCTGGAAAGAGAGGATTTAGACCTTCACCGTAGATTCTATATGGGCTTCAAAAAGATTATAGAAGAGGACGATAAGGGAAGAATAGTTTCTGTCGATGCTAGGAAAACGCCGGACGAAGTTTGGCAGGATATAAAAAGAAGCTTGGACGAAGCGATTGATAAAAGATTTGGTAAATGATAAGCGAAAGACTTACTAAAGCAATACTGAATAACAGACTTTCCCATGCATACATTATCGAGGGAGATTCTCTAACGAATAAATTGGAGTATGCATATGATTTTGCCAAAGCTATCCTTTGCAAGGATGCCCCTGGAACAGGCTGCGGAAAATGTAGAACCTGTAGGATGATTGAAGAAGAAACATACAGAGATTTTTATCACGTAACCGGCGACGAAAAATCGGTGAAGGATAAGGACATAGAAGAACTGCAAGAAAGATTATCCAGGCTTCCTGTGGAAGATGGAATGAGGAATATAGCAATAATCGAGAAGGCCGACACCATGACGACCAGAGCTCAGAACAGAATTCTGAAATCGTTGGAGGAGCCTTTTCCCGGCACAGTGATTGTCTTGCTCGCGGAAAACAGCGACAATCTGCTTCCTACTATTAAATCAAGATGTCAGATTGTTAGACTATACGGTGACTTTAATAAAGACGCTGAGTCCGAATACCTGGACGCAGCGAAGGCTTTGATAGAAAAGGCGAAAAAGAAATCGTATTTCTTTGAGACAAAGGCAATTCTGGATGAGGCATTAAAGGATAGAGGCGCCGCTTCCGCATTGCTGGATGCAATTGAGAGAGTGCTGAGAGATGATTTGCTTAAATTGGCAAGCAACAATGAGGCGGATAATAAGGAACTGGGATTTTATCTTTCCGGTATTCGCTCTGTGGAGTTGGCCAGAAGAGAATTGAAATACAACATTAGAGACAAATACATATTGAGCGATTTAATGCTCAAAATTGGAGGTTGATATAGATGGCTAAGGTAGTGGGGGTCAAATTTAGAAATGCCGGAAAGGTTTATTATTTCGACCCGGGAGACCTAACAGAACTATATATTGGTAGAGGTGTAATCGTTGAAACTGCAAGGGGTCTAGAGTTTGGCGAAATAGCCTTGGAAATCACGGATGTGGATGATGAAGACGTCATTAAACCCTTAAAACCAATTATAAGGATAGCGACCCAGGAGGACTACGATCAGAAAGAAGAGAACGAAGCGAAACGTGAAGAGGCCATGAGACTTTGTCAGGAGAAGATTGACAAACATGGGCTGGAAATGAAACTTATAGATGTGGAGCATACCTTTGATAATAGCAAAATCGTGTTCTACTTCACTGCAGACGGAAGGGTTGACTTCCGCGAGCTGGTAAAAGATTTAGCATCCGTGTTCCGCATGAGAATTGAACTTAGACAGGTCGGAGTAAGGGATGAGGCAAAACTTTTGGGCGGCTGTGGTCCTTGTGGAAAGGGACTTTGCTGCGCCACATGGATGGTCGATTTCCAACCTGTGTCTATAAAGATGGCTAAGACTCAGAACTTGTCCTTAAACCCAACCAAGATTTCCGGTATTTGTGGCAGACTTATGTGCTGTCTGAAATATGAAAATGATACCTACTTGGATCTAAGAAGGGGGATGCCGGACGTCGGTGAGGTGATTGAAACCGAGGACGGAAGGGCGAAGGTAATAGATACGAATCTTCTTTGTTGCAGGTTAAAGGCCAGACTGTTCACCGGAGAAAAGGAAGAAGACGGAACAGAAAAATTATCCGGCGACACATATACATACAACAAAGACGAAATAAAAAGAATTAATCAAAAGAAGAATAAACCATCTCAGAAGGCTGAGGGCAATAAGAGAAAATCCGGTCGATATGACGGTAATGGCGATATGGATATTCTAGCTGAGGTGGATGATGAATATAAAGCTGAAATTGAAGCATTACTTAAGGACTGAGATGTTGTTAAGAGTTAAGGAGGATAGAAATGGTTGTTGATGTAAATGCATTACTAATTGCTTTGCTGCTTCTGGCGGCTACTGTGCTAGTTGTATTCCTAATCATTATGATTTCAAATCTAACTACTACATTGAAAAAGGTAAATACAATCCTGGATGACACGAAAACTGTTACAGGTATTGTAAACGAAAAAGCTATTGAGACGAAGCCGGTAGTTGATGACGTTTCCAGTGCTTTGGTCGGCTTCGCCAGCGGATTAAAAGGAAACGAGACAAACATTGCATCACTATCAAATCTGGCAAAATCTCTTAGCTCCATGGTGAATATAATTAGAAAGAATAAATAATAACGTACAGGTTAGTTTAATAAATGGATTGAGGGCAAAAGCATTGAAAGGAGTATCGACATGAAAGCAACAGGTATAGTAAGACCAATGGATGCATTGGGAAGAGTAGTAATCCCAATCGAGCTGCGCAGAAATCTAGCTATTAATACGGATGATTCACTTGAAATTTTTGTTGATGGTAATTATATAATGTTGAAGAAATACGAGCCGGCATGTATATTCTGTGGAAGCAACGATGATATTAAGCAAATTCACGGAAGAAACGTTTGCGGAAATTGTATTGCTGAAATGAAGAAACTTTAATTCGGAGGCAATGCAAATTGGCTAAATTTTTAGTGCAAAAGAGTGAACCTCTCTATGGTGAAGTTCACGTCAGCGGTGCAAAAAATTCCGTTCTGCCACTGATGGCGGCGGCTATTTTGCCCGGAGAAAAATGTCGGATATTCGAGGTTCCACGTCTCCTGGATGTAACAGTAATGAAAGATATTCTGATGTCACTGGGGGGTGATGTTTGTTTCCAAGAGGATGGAACCTTGGATATTGACATGAGCAAAACCAACAGTGCTGAGGTGGAATACGAGCTTGCAAATAAAATGAGAGCATCATTTTTGGTTATGGGACCTCTACTGGCGAAGACGGGTAGAGTAAAGGTTTATATGCCAGGTGGATGCACCATTGGAGCAAGACCTGTAGACCTTCATTTAAAAGGATTTGAAGCCCTCGGTGCTGATGTGATTGTCCGTGATAATTTTGTTGAAGCTCAGGCAGGCCCCGATGGTCTAATCGGTGCCAGCATTTATTTGGATTTTCCGAGTGTAGGCGCAACGGAAAACATTATGATGGCTGCGGTTTTGGCAGATGGCATCACATACATAGAAAATGCTGCAGAAGAACCCGAGATAGTAGATTTGGCAAACTTCTTGAACAAGATGGGTGCCAAGATTAAAGGCGCGGGTACTGACACCATCAAAATCGAAGGCGTAAGCAAGCTTAAAGGAACTCAGCATACGGTTATCCCTGACAGAATCGAAACAGGCACATTCATGTTGGCTGCAGCTATCACCCGTGGCGAGATGATGATAAAGAACATCGTTCCGGATCACGTCAGAGCAATTGCAGCCAAGCTACGCGAATGTGGTGTTGTGGTAGAACTGACAGATGAGGGACTCTATGTAAACGGAGGGCTTAATCCTTTGGTGGCAACAGATATCAAGACTTTGCCATACCCGGGATTCCCAACAGATATTCAGTCTCCGTTTATGGCGTTTTTAACAACAGTTGAGGGAGCCAGCACTGTCATTGAAACTGTATTTGAAAACAGATTCATGCACGTTGCGGAATTAAACCGTATGGGAGCAAATATTAGAACTCAGGGTAACCGCGCCATGATTCAAGGCGGAAAGCAGCTAGAGGGTGCCAGGGTGCTGGCAACAGACCTTCGTGCAGGAGCAGCCATGGTTTTGGCAGGATTAGTTGCCTCAGGAACAACAGAGATATCTGAGATATATCATGTGGAGAGAGGTTACGAGGATTTCGTGGAGAAATTCCGTGACCTTGGAGCGAATATCCTTAGAATAGAAGATTAATCGGAGGAAAGTAAATGACGGATTCCAAGTATTTGGAGCTTTTGGCAGATAGATTTCCCAATACTCTGGCGGCAGCCGCAGAGGTTATTAATCTTAATGCCGTGCTCTCATTACCAAAGGGTACCGAATACTTTCTCAGCGATCTGCACGGTGAATATGAAGCCTTTGTTCATATGATCAGAAGTGCATCCGGAACCATCAAGGATAAGATAGATGAACACTATGGTGGTTTGTTAAGCGACGAGGACAGAAATGATCTCGCCGCTTTAATTTATAATCCGGAGGCTGAGATAGAGAGAAGAAAAAAGACAGAAGAGGATTTTGATAGATGGTGTGTAATGGTCATCTATCGCTTGGTCACGGTATGTAAATCCGTTTCGACCAAGTATACCAGACACAGAGTGCGTGAAAGACTTCCGAGGTATCTTGAGTACTCTATGGACGAACTGCTTCATGCAGATGACGAGGAAAACAGAACCAATTATTATGAGCAGATCATAAATACAATAGTGTCTGAGGGTGTTGCGGAAAAGTTTATCTGTGAGATGTCTGATTCCATTAGTAGATTGGCAGTGGATCAGCTACACATCATCGGAGATATTTTTGATAGAGGAGCACACCCTGACTACATTATGGACTATTTGCTAGATTTCCATGATGTTGATTTCCAATGGGGAAACCACGACGTCGTCTGGATGGGTGCAGCCGCAGGGAACTGGGCTTGTATCGCCAACATCATTCGAATGAACATCAGCTACAATAATATGGATATGTTGGAAGTAGGGTATGGGATTAATCTGAGGAGACTCACTACCTTTGCGTCGACTACATATGCGGACGATGAATGTAAAAAGTTCTGGCCTCATGTTTTGGAGAAAAATCTTTTTGATCCAATTGATGACGCACTGGAAGCAAAGATGCATAAGGCCATCGCAATCATCCAGTTTAAGCTGGAGGGACAGATAATAAAGAAGCATCCGGAATTCGATCTAGACCATAGGCTCCTTTTGGACAAAATGAATTTGGAGGAGGGGACTGTTGAAATCGAGGGAGTTAAGTGGCCGCTTAATGACACTAATTTCCCAACCATAGACCCAGCGAATCCATACGCGCTTACTGAAGAGGAAATCGAGGTAATGAATAGTTTGGAAGCTTCTATCCTTCATTCCGAAAAACTCCAAAAGCATATAAGATACATGTTTAGCCACGGAGCTCTTTATATGTGCGTGAATGGAAACCTCCTTTTCCACGGATGCCTTCCTATGACTGAAGACGGGGAATTCCAGGAGGTAGATATTTACGGAAAGAAGCTTAAGGGCAAGGCACTCATGGATCATCTGGACGAGATGATTAGGGCATCATACTTCAATCCGGAATCCATAGTGGAATATGGTGAGCCGGGAGAACTGATGTGGTACTTGTGGCTCTCGAAGGATTCTCCATTATTCGGCAAAGCGAAAATGACGACGTTTGAAAGATTGTTTGTGGACGATAAATCGACACACAAGGAGCATACCAGACCGTATTACAAATTCATCAAAGATAGGGAGCCTTGCGAGCGAATCCTAAAGGAATTCGGTTTGAACCCTGACAAGGGCAGTAAAATACTTAATGGTCATGTTCCGGTAAAAATCAAGGATGGAGAGAGTCCAATCAAGGGAGATGGACTTTTGTATGTAATCGACGGAGGTATTTCCAAGGCTTATCAAAAGCAGACGGGAATCGCAGGATACACATTCATCTTTAACTCCAGATTCATGGCGTTGTCGGAGCACAAGCCCTATAGTCCGCTTCAACCAGACGGAAGTCAGGAATTTCATAACCCAATCATCAAAACAGTTTACTCGCTTCCAAAGCGTATGCTGATAGCCGATACTGATTTCGGATTAAGGCTCCAGGAACAAAGGGACGGAGTAAAGGCCTTGGTGGAAGCCTATAAGAACGGGACGGTAAAGGAACGTGCAGTGCCGAGGATTTAGAACTCCCGCTTCAAA
>CADBSP010000131.1 GCA_902797405.1 uncultured Eubacteriales bacterium
GATATGCCGATTATTGCGGGAGGAATAATAGAAACCGAGGAAGAGGTTAGAGCTGCCCTGGAAGCAGGTGCGGACCTGGTCTCTACAGGAGAAAAATCACTTTGGAATCTGAACCTTTAAGGAGGATTGTGTATGAAAATTAAGTTTTGCGGTGCTTCCAGCGGCGTAACCGGGTCTTGCCATTTGATTACAAGTGGAGAACATCAGATATTGCTTGACTGTGGTCAGTTTCAGGGAGGAAAAGCCCAGGACGCGCTTAACTATGAAGACTTTCCGTTTAATCCCGCTGAGATAGAATGTGTTGTTCTTTCTCATGCCCATATCGATCACTGCGGAAGAATTCCTCTTCTGGTAAAGAGGGGATTCCAAGGTAAAATATTCTGCACCGACGCAACGGCAGATCTTCTTGATATCATGCTTAAGGATAGCGGATACATCCACGAAAAAGAAGCGGAGTGGCAAAACAGAAAAGGTGAGAGAGCAGGAAAGCCAATAGTCGAACCTCTTTACACATTCCAGGATGCCGTTGACAGCCTCGCATTCGTAGAGCCTGTTAGATATGACCAACTCTTCAGCATAAACGATGATATGAAGGTGGTGTTTAACGATGCAGGGCATATCCTAGGCTCCGCAATTGTTGAGCTTTGGGTAACAGAGGAAGGAAAGGAATCAAAAATAGTCTTCTCCGGTGATATCGGTGTCACAGGAAGGCCGATACTAAACGATCCTACCTACATAAAGAAAGCCGACTACGTAATTATGGAATCAACCTACGGCAGCAGACTTCATCCGGACAACGACCGCAGCATAAAAGACCTGGTTGATATTATCATAAACACAACAAAGAGAGGCGGAAACGTAATTATTCCTGCGTTTGCAGTAGGTAGAACTCAGGAACTTATTTATGAATTCAACAAGCTATATAACGAAAAGAGCGAGTACTATAACGATCTTAAAAACGTAAAGATATACATCGATAGCCCTATGGCAACCAATGCTACTGCTGTTTTCCAAAGGAACGCTCAGGTATTCGATGAGGAGACCAGGGACTTCATTCTCAGCGGTGATAATCCTCTGGACTTCATGAATCTGGCTTTCACCCGAAGCAGCGAAGAATCTCAGCATTTGAATATGGACACAACGCCTAAGGTAATCATTTCTGCCAGCGGAATGTGCGAAGCGGGAAGAGTCAGACATCACCTTAAGCACAACCTCTGGGATAAGAAAAACAGTATCGTCTTCGTCGGTTACCAGGCCGAGGGAACACTTGGAAAAGCATTGATAAATGGAGAAAAATCCGTAACTCTCTTTGGTGAAGATATTACTGTAAATGCGGAAATCCACAGTTTGCAAGGCTTCTCTGGACACGCGGATCAAAACGGTCTCTTTACATGGATTGCCCACTTCAAGAATCCACCCAAGCAGCTATTCCTGGTTCACGGAGAAGAGGAGAGCAAGCAGGTATTTGCTGATTTAATCAAAGAAAAACTTGGCTATGAGCCTGTCGTGCTTCATGGTAATTCTGAATACGAATTGGATATGGAAACTGCAGAGATTCTGAATTACAGAGAGGCAAAGGAAGAGGGAGTATGGTATCAGGATGTCCAGAACGTCAGGAACCAGCTCTCCGGAATCCATATGAATCTGGAGCATATTCTATACAATGCGGATTTGGCAATGGGTGGAAAGAATATCACCGAAGAACAGCTTACGCATATTAGAAATATCATGCAGGAACTGGATAAGGCCACACTTAATCTGGGTGAGGCAGTTACAGAGCACTATAACAAATTCCAGCCACCTGAATCCGAGGAACCAGTGGAAAGCAATTAATCAGTCTTTCCCCCTAAGAAGTATAGGGCAGGTAAAAGCTGTACTCAGGATTTGCAATAATAACAAAAAAAATAAAAGCACCTTCGGGAGTCATCACGGGGGCCCCATCCCTCTGGATGACTCCAAACGAAGGTTTTTTATTTTTTTTGATTATTGATTAAATCCCTCGTAAGGCTTTTACCTGCCCTATACTTCTTAGGGGGAATGCTAAATCGTACAAAAGCGTAATGCAAATGGTGTAATACAAATAGTGTAATACAAATAGCGTAATGCAAATGGCGTAATGCAAATGATACTAATGGAAATGGCGCTAATGCAAAAGAAACTAATGCGAATAGCACTAATGCAAAAGAATGTGGACGCCACTAGTCTATTGACAAAAAATGGAATTTATGGTAAAACCATATTATACCATGGTAAAATTTAGAAATATGTATTTCGTCAAAATAAAAAAGTTGAGGAGGAAATGATGGCTAGAGAATGGCAACAAACACAATTGATGGACTACATAATGCCTAATGCAGTGTATTATCAAACCATCTGGGCGGTAAGGGATTTGGATAGAATGGAAACAAGGCTAAAGGATTTAAGCAAACAGAGGCAGAGGCAGAAGAAGGGGGATGCCATGGTAAAAGAAGCAATTAGAATGTATAACCGTGCAGATAGTAGTAGAGTGGATAGTCAAGCCATTGAAACAGCGATTCTACAGGAGAGAGTGGATGGAATACATAAAGCGATTAAACAGGTGCCGGAAAAGTACAGAGCCGTTATTATGAACAACATAATTGATAAGGAGCAAGTCAGTATTCATGGAGACAGGGAGTGGAGAGCATGGAAGCAGAAATTCCTCTTCATGGTTGCAAAGAATTTGTCGATTATGTAGAGATCTATTTTCATGATTTCTGATTGTGAATATTCTGTGAAGACCTCGAATTGATATGGACATTGAAACTAATTAATGTTAAAATTTGTTAAGTGTATGGTTTATGAGGTGGAAAGATGTCTATTAGGGTCGCAGATATAACTCAGTATAAAAGTCTAAAAAAATTTAATCTGTTAGCGGGAGAATCCGGTTTAAATGCTGAGATTACATCAGTGTGTCTCGCTGATTTGGAGGTAGATAATAATTTAGTCCCCTACGCAAATGGATTTCGTAGGGGCAGTTTTATTATTACTAGTCTAAGGGATGCCGATACAAAAAAAGGCCTTGACATGGTTGAGGTAATTGAATCTTTAATTGCATTTAAGTGTGCCGGTATGGCCTATAATTCCAGGATGATAAAGGAACTTCCAAAAAAAGCCCTGGAACTATGTGATAAAGAAGGGTTTCCAATCTTCTCCTTTGATCCCGGAGAAGTATATATTGAGATTGCTGTTTTTGATATCATGCAGGCAATCAAGGCAAGTAGTGTGTCTTTTTCCTTGGATAGAGAAATTGCA
>CADBSP010000132.1 GCA_902797405.1 uncultured Eubacteriales bacterium
AAATTAATAATCTATATCGGAAAGATGCATTAAAAATACTGGTAGGCTGTGCCCCTTGCCAACCGTTTTCCCAACTAAGGTCAAAGATGGGAAAAGCAAATTTATTAGACGAAAAATACGATTTACTAAGAGAATATGGGCGACTAATAACTGAAGTAAAACCAACTATTATTTCAATGGAAAATGTTCCACAGCTTGTTAATTCCAATATTTATCAACAGTTTTTGGGAACGATTACTCAATTAGGATATTTTTATGATGCAAAAGTAATAAAGTGCTCTGATTACGGCGTCTCACAAGGTCGGCGGCGTTTAGTATTAATTGGATCTTTGCTTGGGCCCATAGAGTTCCTGAAACCTACACATGCCAATAACCCTCTGATGGTTAAGGATTTTATTTCGGAGTTGCCGCCAATAAAAGCAGGTGAAACCTATGAAAAGGATCCTCTTCATCAAGCAACAGGATTATCCGAATTAAACATACGAAGGATTCGTGCATCACACCCTGGTGGAACATGGAAAGATTGGCCCGAGGAGTTAAGATGCGAATGTCATAAAAAGAAAAGCGGGAAAACGTACCCTTCCGTATATGGACGAATGAGTTGGGATCAGATAGGTCCTACAATAACAACCCAGTTTTACAATTATGGTACAGGAAGATATGGTCATCCTGAGCAAGACAGGGCTTTATCATTACGAGAGGGGGCATTACTTCAGACATTTCCTAAGGACTATGATTTTATTGATCCTGATGTACCATTTTCCATTAAGGCTATAGGAAGGCATATAGGAAACGCTGTTCCGGTGCGGATAGGGGAAGTGATCGGGGATTCTATTATGAACCATATAAAAGCGGTTGCCAACAATGAAAGAGAGAACCATTAATATGAACGAAAGATATAATTTTAATATTTCTCTTAGTGTCCTTAACCATTTGGGCAGAAACCTATATAGGAACCTGATAACTGTAATTGGCGAAGCCATTTCAAATGCTTGGGATGCAGACGCCGAGAATGTTTATATCGAAATAGATAGAGACAACAACGCTATGTCCATAATTGATGATGGTATGGGCATGTCTGGCGATGACTTTCAGAATAAATTCTTAAAAATTGGTTATTCTAAAAGAAAAGGCGGAGCATACAGATCACCCGCAGGAAGACCTTATATAGGGAGAAAAGGAATTGGAAAATTAGCACTACTCTCCTGCGCAAAAAGAATCCATATTCTATCATCATTGGATGGAAATGAGCTCGTAGGTGGGGTTATTGACAATTCAGAATTAGATAAGGCAATCACTGATGACTTAAATTCACAGGATTATATGCTAGAACCTGTTGATGAGACGTTGGAAAGAAAATTTGGCAGCAGATCAAAAGGTACAATGCTGTACTTTGAATCTATTACAGAGGGGATTCTCAATACTGTTGAGTATATAAAAAAGGCAATAGCATTATATTTTAGATTTTCTTTATATGATAATAGCTTTTGTATTTATGTGAATGGTGAAAAGGTTGATGAATCTTTTTTAAAGGAATTTGCCATGGAGACACAGTTTCTATGGAAAATTAACAATTTTAATGATCCTACATATAGACTTATGGAAGAAACGCAGGTTTTTACCAATATCCCTTCAAAAATGGAGATAAAAGGGTTTATTGCGTCAGTGAAAAAACCTTCAAATCTTAAAATTCGTGGTACCCAGGAAAAGGTAACCATTGATCTTTTTGTTAATGGAAGGCTTAGAGAAAAAGATATATTGAGACACATTCCTACTGCACGTATCGTTGAAAACTATGTATATGGGCAAGTTCATTTTGACTTATTGGATGACGCAGGTTCAAAGGACATTTTTACAAGCAACCGGGAAAGCATTGTTGCAGATGATCCTCAGTTTTTAGAGTTTCTCCAGGAGTTTGAGCGCATTTTTAAGATCATAATTGAGGAATGGGATGACTACAGACGAAGACATGGAGACGATGGGGATCCCGATAATCCAAAAGTAACTCGTAAAGCACGAAAGGCGCAAGAACTTTTTAACACCACTCTCAAAGAGATGGAGGGATCAGGAACAGTAATAAAGCGCGGAACAAAAGTGGATAATTGGGTTCAGGAGTTATCACAGGAAGCACAGTTCAATATACCCTCTTATACCGAATGTTTTATTTCAGAAAACCTATTGCGAAGATATATACAAGATACAGGTATGACATTGACGAGAGAGGCTCAAAAAGAAGCACAAAAGTGGAGAGAACGAGAAGGCGCCAGCAAAAATGCAGCTAATATTAGTTACGAAGTTCGCACCTCAAATGATGACATCTACTATTTAGACATGGACCATTTAGCAAACCTAGTTGATAAACCGTTAGATAAAAACAAAGATGCTGGCATTGGTCGGTCTGCAATAGTATATAAACCAATTCGAGATGCTGTTGGCCACACGTCTATTATATCGAATACAGCAAAAACACAATTAACGATTGTATTTGAAAACATAAAAGCACGATTAATGGAATTGCTGGTGTCATTGAATGAAGCTAGTGCCAAGGATGAATAAAAGCTATAAGGAACTTTTGGAGGAGAAGCTATGATCAGCAGTCTTATCGATACAGAAATCGGAAAAAAAGAATTTGAATTACTTGTCGATCAAGCTCATATGGAACAGGTGTGGGAAGTTATGCAGCCACGACTGGAACAATATGTAGACGAATACCTTGAAGGTGCGTCTCACTTTAAGGATATGCCAACACCGGGAGACAGCTTTTCTGCCTTGTTGTCAGAAATGATAAAAAAGAGTGACAAGCTCCATGACAAATACTTCGATATTTTTGATATGGACTTGATGGAAGAAGAATACTCAGAGGACACAGAAGGATTCAAAGCGGTCACTTTGAAGAAAGACTGCGATGTTATTCGGAAATCGCTACAAAGCAAATCTGAAGCCCTTGGAGAATGGAAAAAGAAATTCTATGGATGCAAGAGCCAGCAGCTTTATGACACATTCTATAACATGATGTGTTTTGCGGCAGAATATAATGAGGAAATGGATGAAGATACACTGTCAGGAGTCGATACGATTGCTGACATTGGCCTTGCGCAAATGAGTGAGGATGCATGCTATCAAAGCGGAGTCCTTGGATTTGGGATTGTATCTAATATTCTGAACCACATGTATCCGAGGATCTTTCCGGGCAACTATAAAGCGGGTGTTTATTCCCTTCACTTCCTTACCAATAATGGGAAGGGAGTAAATATGCCTTCGGATAGTTCCGAATTCTTGATGGTTAAGGATGACTTCTATTCGAAGACCGGAATAATCGAAACCGAGCATAATTACTATTGTCCTTATGAAACGTTCGGCCTTTATACACTTCGCATCTATAGATACCTGGAATCCAGAATTGAAACCCGGTTCCATAAAGAATTCCCGACAGAATATCGATACCTTCTGACAAATGACTTTTATGATTATGTGACTTCGGTTCATCGAGCGGACATAGCTACTCTTTGCGGAAACGATGACATGCTGAAGTTTAATACTATTTGGTAAAGATGGATAAGAAAGAATTACTAAAAAAATACTTTCCAAAGGTTGAATGCTTCCGGGATGTCCAGGAGCCAACAATAGATGCATTGATCGCCGGCGAAAAAGTTCTGTGCTTGATGCCGACAGGCGGAGGAAAGTCGCTGATTTATCAAATCGCCGGTTTGGCGATAGGAAAAGCAACGCTTGTCATTTCTCCTCTTGTAGCCCTCATGAGTCAACAGAGTAAGCAGATGACAAGCATTGGACTGTCGTCTGTTAATTTTGCAGGGATGGATTATAGGAAGCAATTTAGAACTATTACAAATATGGCGAATGGTGTGCTTCCGAAGTTTATATTTTCATCCCCGGAGCGGATAGCAAATGATGGTTATTTGGAGTACATGCTTCGCCTCAGAAAGGATGACATAGGTCTTGTTGTTATAGATGAAGTTCATTGTGTTTCACAATGGGGAGAAGGATTCCGACCTGCCTATAGAAATATTCCGCTGTTCTTGGACAGGATTTTTGGAAACGAGTGGCCAAGAATTCTTTGTTTGACAGCCACATTAAATGAAAAGCAGCAGGAACAAATCTACAAGGAATTTAAGATCACTAAACTGATCAAAGGAGAAAAACTTTGGAGAGACAATCTGCATCTTGAAATCATCAACTTAAAGGATG
>CADBSP010000133.1 GCA_902797405.1 uncultured Eubacteriales bacterium
GAAAGCCGATTCCGATGGAGTTGCAACACCTGCAGACTGGAGACCCGGTGATGATGTAATCGTACCAACAGCAGGAAGCTGCGGAACGGCTAAAGAACGCATGGAGAATCAAAACGATGATCAGTATTGTTTAGACTGGTTCATGTGCTTCAGAAGAGAGAAAAAATAACTCCTAATATGTGAATTGAGATAGAAAGCAAAACCCCCGGGATTTCTCCCGGGGGTTTCTAATTTTATCTAACAGGTATTATCTCGAGCCAATATCCATCGGGGTCCTGGATAAAATCATTTTAAAATTCATGATTAACCTCCAAATATCTCTACATCTACTTTATCCTCTTTTCGAATCTAAACATTCCATCCATGCTTTCTTCCGTGTCAGCGTGAGACTCCTCCTTCTCGTTAGGACTTTTATGATACTTGTTGTAGTATTCAACTATATGAAAAGCACAGCGGAACGAGTTTAACACCCATCTCCCGATCTGCCCAATGGGGATCCTTCAGGAGTTCACGGCCTACACCTATTAGGGCAGCAGCTTCTTCTTGTAGCAGGTCTTCAGCTTCCCGAATTTTTGTGATTCCTCCCGTAAGCATGACCGGAATTGAGACAGCTGCTTTTACAGGAATGGACATGTCTTTGAAATAGCCGGGCTCATCGTGCCCTTCTCTTCTGTAACTGCACATTCCGCCGGAAAGGTCAATCATGTCGATTCCTGCGGCTTCCATAATCCTAGCCGCATTAACTGCATCCTCGATGGTACTGCCTCCCTCCATGTAATCACAGCCACCCAGCCTGAGGGAAATCAAATAGTCAGGACCAACCGCCTTGCGAACCTGCTTTATTACTTCTATGTGAAATCTTAGTCGGTTTTCCAGACTTCCACCGTATTCATCTTCACGCTTGTTGGTTAGAGGTGAATAAAACTGATTAAGAAGATATGTATGAGCGGAGTGAATCTCCACCCCATCATAGCCTGCGGCCTTGGCTCTTACAGCAGCGCGAACAAAACCCTCAATAATCTCAGAAATACCTTCGGGCGTAAGCGCTTCTGGAAGAACCTCATTTAGGGGCGATCCTTCCATAGGTAGTGGTGATGCGCTTGCGGAAACCTTTCTCGTTCCCGTCAAAGACTCCAAAGTGGTTGCCCCGGCATGATTAAGCTGCGCCATGGCTTTGGTTCCATTTTGATGTATGGTATTTACCAAACGGGTTAAACCTTCAACGTCATCATCATTGGCAATGGAAAGCTGCTTTGCTTTTGCCTTCCCTTGCTGGGATATGTAGCAATGCTCAGTTATTATCATACCTATGCTTCCGCCCTTGGCACGTTCACCGTAATACTCAATCAGCCTATCCGTAACCTTTCCGTCGTCGGTACTTAGATATGTTGCAACCGGCGGCATTATAAGCCTGTTTTTCAGTTCTATATTACCAATTCTGATTTGAGTTTTTATCATTTTATTTGCTCCTTTTCCTTATCTTGACTGGCTTAGTCGTACACCCAGATTAAAGGCTTCTTCCAAATCGCGAGGAAACTGCTCTTCTCGCATCTTTTTCTTATGTTCTTCGTCAAAGCTCGCCATACTATATTTGCTATAATCTTTCACCTGAAGAGTATCGCAACAAGGATAAATTTCAAAAGCTCCGTTCAGGCTTTTACCAATAATTTATCTTGATTTTTATATCACCAGTTTCGGATTTTACACTTCTCCCTCATTATCCCCTTCATCAATTCTCTTGCCGCCGCAAACCCCACATCCTCAAGTTCTCCCGCAGCCTCCTTAAGAACTGCAGGCAGTCTCTCCGACATAGCTACTATTCTATCTACCGCGAAGCCTCGACCAATTCCAATTTTTACTGCGGTGCGCTCCCACGCGGCCTTATCAATCTCCCGTCTTGGATAGATGCCACCGATATTAAATGCCATAACTTTGGCGCTGCTAGGGTATATAACTGTACTTATTAGATCATATGCCGGGGCCAGTCTCACGGCCTTTAGATCCGCCGAATAAAGCATAGACAAGTTTTTAATATGGTTGTCGGTGTTTCCAACAAGCCAGTTGAATGTGGTTATGTCCCACAGTTTAATTAAGTCCTCTGCAGCGTTGGCTGAGTTTTTTCTTATCAATTCTCCAACCTTTGCAAAGTGGTTATCGCCGGGCTTCTCGTATTTGTTTGATGCTGCAATACCTAGGGCCTGGGCAAGATCCTCTTGATGCCGTCTCATCGGACAAGCAAGCCCTGCAACTTTCCTATCGCTAAACTCCTTCCTATCGTATCGCGACGTTGCAAACAGCACATCTTCATCACTGCCGTCACCGGTATTGATAATAAAACTCTCAACCACATCGATTCCGAGCTTCGCTGCAGTCCTGAGAACTAACTGCTCATTTATAACTATGTCATTCAATCTAACGTGGCTTTGCTTTACTATATGAGTGCTCGGCGCATCTCCAATTGGTAGATACCACTTATCTTTTGGCGTGTCATAGTAAAGACCGACTTTTCCGCTTGCCCCCGCAAGGGATAGATGAGATTCCGTCACAAACTCTGCGGCTTCTCCTGCGCCCTCTTCGGCAAGCGCCTTCATTCTTTTGTGCGTAAGTTTTTGATAATCTGCCGCTACAGGCATATGTCCCTCTTCAACAACCTGAATTGCGCCCAGGCACTCGCTCCCAAGAACAGAAAGAATTGAGATATAGTCACTCTCATCTACCCGAAGCCACTGGGCAACACTTTGTCTTGTAAATCCCTCCGGTAGAAGACCCTCAAAGAATACCTTTGTTTGCTCTGGGGAGAAGGCCTCTTCCTGAAGCGGTAGATTCAGCGATATAGGGCAGGCGCCTTCTCTATCTAAATAATCCATGCCATAAGAAAAACAAGCATCATGAGCACCATCCCCACGAATGTTCCCAACAAATACTTGCTTACCTTCAATTTCTACATATATCCCTAGCGTTCTCATGGCTCACCTATCTCGTTTCCAAATATATATTCAGGCTAAGCATGCTGGCAACATAAAAAGCCTTATCCAGCTCCGCCGTTCGCTTTCCTCTCTCCAGATCCGAGAGAAAGCTGACACTAAGCCCAGTCATTTCGGAAAAATTTTGCTGAGTGTAACCCAGTTCCTTTCGCCTGTCTCTAATGGCCTGGCCAAAGGATGCGCTGTCTGTTATCTTCATATTGTTCCTCGCAACTATGCTTTTTTCGACACTTTGCCGTACGGCTAATTTTTGCTATATTATACAGAATTGGTGCGTACGGCTAAATTAGTATACCATCATTATATATTAAGCCGTACGGCGAAGTCAACATATAGAGTGGCTATTTATATTTCGCTATGGCATTTTTCTACCATATACTTTACGTGCCAAAACTATTGTTTAAAAAAAAGATGGCCACTCGGCCATCCTTTAATACATATCCGTTATAGTTCCATTTTGATGTTAATATGCTTTTCCGGAGAGGTTCCCAAATACATTGCCTCCGGATAGGCTTTCCTCTCTATCCCCTATGCGGGGTAGGATTTATTCTTTTGGTCGATGGATTCGGGATCAACACCCGCTTTTCTGGCAGCTCTTCTCTTAAAGAAATCGATGGCGACCTGAGCGAACAAAGCGTAGGTCAGCACATCCTCATCCTTTTCCTTGTAGTCCCTAACCTCTTCTTCCAGTTTTTCCATTTCAGGTTCAAGTAAATCCGCCGGGCGACAGGTTATGATTTCATTCTTATCTATTTTTGCCTGAACGTCTGGATTCATAGGCATCGGGGTCTGTCCGTACTTACCCTTCAGGATATCCTGAGTTTCCTTGGAGAGCACCTTATACCTTTCCCCCATAAGTACGTTTAGCACTGCCTGTGTTCCTACGATCTGGGATGATGGAGTAACCAGCGGTGGCGTCCCAAGGTCCTCTCTTACACGAGGAACTTCCTGCAATACCTCCAGGTATTTATCCTCTGCATTTTGATCCTTTAGCTGAGAAACCAAGTTGGAAAGCATTCCTCCCGGCACCTGATATATCAAAGTATTAATATCGGTTGCCAGTACCTTCGTATTCATGAGCCCACTCTTTAGGGCAGCTTCTCTCACTGTTGAAAAATGAGCTGCTATTTTTTCCAGCTTGGCAATTTCTATTCCTGTGTCATACTCGGTGTTTCTAAATGTCTCTACCATTACCTCTGTGGCAGGCTGTGATGTACCTCCGGAGAACGGGGATATAGCAGTGTCGATGATGTCAACACCTGCGAGAGCTGCCTTGTAATATGTTATTGGCGCTACGCCTGATGTTGAATGGGTGTGAAGCTGAATAGGAATATCCACAGCTTCCTTAAACATACCTACAATTTCTGTAGCCGCGTTTGGCACCATAAGTCCTGCCATGTCTTTGATGCAAATGGAGTCCGCTCCCATGTCGCGAATCCGGAGAGCCAGGTCCTTCCAATAATCAGCAGTATACGGCTCTCCGATTGTATAGGATACAGCAACCTGTGCGTGAGCGCCGTAGGCCTTGGTGGATTTCACCGATGTCTCAACGTTCCGAAGGTCATTCAGCGCATCAAAAATTCTGATTCTGTCTATACCGTTATCTATCGATTTTTTAACAAAGTAATCAACCACGTCATCC
>CADBSP010000134.1 GCA_902797405.1 uncultured Eubacteriales bacterium
TCGCCTTGATGGCTCTTATATGAAATATATTCTAAAGAAAACAGGGATACTGATAATAACCCTAATAATGATTTCTTTGCTGGCATTCCTGGCCTTTCAAATAATTCCCGGAGATCCAACCACAAAGATATTAGGCACTGATTATACTCCTGAAAGGGCAGAGGCTTTGCGTGAGCAGCTGGGCTTAAACGGAAGCGTAATCGAGCGCTATTTCAGATGGCTAAAGGGACTCTTAACAGGGGATCTTGGAATGAGCTACAGCTACTTCATGCCGGTAAAGGAAGTTCTTCGCGGTAAGATTAGTTTAACCGCAGTTCTTTCTTTGATATCCTGGATTATTGTGACCGCAATAAGCATTCCCCTGGGCATATTAATGGTTCGTTATCAAAGTCCCCTATTCAGAAAAACCAGCGTAGCATTAAATCAGATATTCATGGCTATTCCGCCATTCTTTTTGGGTATGCTCCTATGCTATGTTTTCGGTTTGGTACTTAAGGTGTTTACACCGGGCTATTACGTACCGATTTCTCAGGACTTTGGTAGAGGCCTAATATACCTCATTTTCCCGGCACTGGCCATTTCACTTCCCAAGGCAGCCAAAACAGCAAAGCTACTCCATGCATCTATTCAGGATGAAATGGATAAGGATTACGTTCGTACTGCATACAGCCGTGGAAACTCCCGCTGGAATGTGATTAAGGACCACGTCCTTAGAAATGCCCTCCTTCCGGCGGTTACATATATTGCAATGACATTGGCGGATATTGTCGCCGGTTCAATCGTTGTCGAGCAGGTTTTTGCACTACCAGGATTGGGAAGGCTTCTTATAACCAGCATCGGAAACAGAGACTTTCCGGTTGCACAGTGCATAGTTGTGATTATAGCTTTTGTCGTAGTCTTCATGAACTACCTGGCGGACATAGTCACACAGTATATAGACCCGAGAGTAAGACTAGGATAACTTACGGTAAAACAAGCTGACAGGCAGCTAGTCCGGCATTCGCCCGAGAGTAAGACTAAGATAACTTACGGTAAAACAATAATAAAACTTACAGCTAGGGAATCAATAAGAGTTGATGGTTTCTGCCGTAAGTTGGTAAATCGCGCGTACTGGAGATTAGGTAATGATCAAAGGCACAAATTCACATTTTAAAGCTGGAGCCATAATAACGGGGATCATGCTTGTGATGATTGTTATTGGCATGTTTTGGACTCCGTACGACCCCAATAAGATGAGTGGGGCAGAGAAGATGCAGGGACCTAGCATGAGCCACATCTTTGGAACCGACAACTTCGGAAGAGATATTTTTTCCCGCGTGGTAGAAGGTGCAGGGGCTACATTTTTGATTGCTGCTGCGACGGTTGCAATCGGCCTTTTGGTCGGAATCATCGTTGGACTTATAACCGGTTACTATGGTGGTTGGCTGGATGAAATCCTCATGAGAGTGAATGATACCATACTTGCTTTCCCGAGCATTCTTTTGGCGCTGGTTCTTATCGCTATCTTTGGTGGAGGAAAATACAACATTATTCTAGCGCTGGGAATACTCTTTATCCCGAGTTTTGCTCGTCTGGTGAGGACGGAAGTTGCCCGCCAAAAGAACACGGACTATGTGAGAAACGCTAGACTGATGGGAGCAGGTGATTCTAGAATCCTCTTCGTTCACATACTTCCGAATATAGTTCCGGTGTTGCTTTCCTCAATTGCGATTGGTTTTAATAACGCGGTGCTGGCGGAGGCGTCCATGAGTTTCTTGGGAGTAGGTGTTCAACCCCCGGATCCCAGTCTGGGACGTATGCTAAACGAGGCTCAGGGGTATCTATCCAGCGCACCCTGGTATGCAATGTTCACGGGCATTGCGATAATACTTTTGATCTTAGGATTTGGGCTGCTGGGTGAAGGCCTGGGCGGTGAACGCAATAACTAAGGAACATAGGCAGAATAATGAGTCGATTGAATAATCGAAGAAATAAAGCTGTGAAACAAAAGAATAAGTCGATTGAATAATCGAAGAAATTAGGCTGTGAAACAAAATAATAAGTTGATTAGATAATCGAAGAAATGAAGTTGTAAAACAAAATAATGAGTCGATTGAATAACCGAAGAAATGAAGCTGTAAAACAGAATAATGAGTCGATTGAATAATCGAAGAAATGAAGCTGTGAAACAAAATAATGAGTCGATTGAATAATCGAAGAAATGAAGCTGTGAAACAAAAGAATTAATAAGCGGCGATAGTAAGTGTTGAATAATGTCTGAAAAAATAGTTGATAAAATTAAAGATGCGGTCAATGCCGAATTACAAAAGCTTCCTGAGGACATGAAACCCACGATGCTTGACATCAAAGACCTTCACGTTAAGTTTATTTCCACGGGCAAAGAAGCAGTTCACGGAATCGACCTTGTCATGAAGCGGGGTGAACGCCTTGGACTGGTTGGTGAGTCCGGAAGTGGAAAGACTGTAACTGCGATGGCCATCTCCGGGTTAATCGAAAAGTACAACGTGGAAATGGAAGGCGAGATTTTGTTCGAGGGTCGTGATCTTAGAGCTATTTCCCGCAACGAGATGCGTAAAATTCAGGGTCAGTGTATCGGGGTTGTATTCCAGGAACCCATGACCAGTCTTAATCCTCTTATGAAGGTCGGATATCAGATAGAAGAGACGCTAAAGCTTCATACCAATAAGACCAAGGAGGAGAGGAAAGCCTTGGCGCTGGACGCCATGGAGAAGGTCGGGCTTCCAAATCCCGAGGAGACGTATAACAAGTATCCGCATCAGCTTTCCGGCGGTCAAAGGCAGCGTGCCATGATCGCTTCCGCCATGGTTATACATCCGAAACTTCTTATCTGCGATGAACCGACAACTGCATTGGACGTCAGAGTTCAGGCTCAGATATTGGAACTTCTGAAAGAAGTAAGCGA
>CADBSP010000135.1 GCA_902797405.1 uncultured Eubacteriales bacterium
CTTTGGTCTTCTTTGGTAGGCTGGCATATGACGGCGACAGTGTAAACATAGCCACTCAGACAGCAGAGAACCTAAAATGGCATAGAGCGATATACAGTCAGGGAATCGCAGGGTTATCTCCCGATAAGCTGGTATTCAAAAAAGCATTGGACGACGGTGCAATAGCAACTACTGAAGTTCCCTTACCCTGCGTGATTCACAGCATCAGAAAAGCGGGACTAAGAAGGCAGGCAAAAATCGCAGATATAATTAGAGCCTATAATGAAACCGAAGTAAAAACGCTTGATTCCGATTTAGTGACAAAAGCTATAGAATCATCCACGCGTGGATCGCACTTAACTTCACCCATCCAGGAGATTCCACCCTATATTAGTAAAGGCGATATGGTAGTTCTAAACGGTATAAGCGATGTGGACACTGCACGCAACATAATTGAAACGCTTAAAAACCTTGGATTTGAACCAAAGTAGTATTCTTTGCTAAACAAATACACCTATTAATTAGGACATTTAATAACTACAAATGATATATGTAATTAACGAAAACAAAAGAATACTCACCTTGATTCCTTCGACTCCATCCTTCAGAGAAATGGCTGCAGTTTTAGCCGTTAGAACCGGATGTCCACTCATTTCTGACTGCACCGAGATTTGGAAAGAAGACGATGTCATTTATGCCAGAAAGCCATCATTGGATGGAAAGAACTTCAGTAAATACACCTTGGATAATAATACGTCATATGTCGTTCTGTTAAAGACATCAGGCGCGGAAGATGGGCTAATCAATTCTTTGAATATAACAAAGGATGATAATGACCGGAAAGAGATCATCGGAAACGCCAAAAGTGATGATTGTGTAGATATAAAGATAATTGAAGACGAAAAGGCCTACGAAGAATTACTCTTCCCTATTTCTCTTCACAGAGACGATATGGCAGTGATAGACGTGGAGCTTAGTTCATCTAAAGGAGTGCATGTGCGCGATGCGGAGCTAATCTTTGCAGGCGGTCGTGGAATCATGAACGAAGAGAGCTTCGATGCCCTAAGGAAGCTCGCAGACAAATACGGTGCATCAGTAGGTGCATCCCGCCCCATGGTAGATCAAGGTTGGGCCACCTGGGATGAACAGATCGGTCAAACCGGATCAATCGTTAAGCCAAAGGTTTACCTCGCCTTCGGAATATCTGGCGCTGTTCAGCATATTACAGGAATAGAAAAGAGTCAAAACATTATTGCTGTTAACCTTAATAGGAACTCCCCTATTTTTAGATATGCCGGATACGGAGCATATTCCGACGACAATTCCATAATAAGAAATATGCTAAATCTTATCGATGATCAAACACAATAACCAATCATAAATAGGCTAATCATAATTATATTAATAAAAAATAGACTAATAATAGTTGGACTAATCAAATATAAAACCGAATAGTTATTAGACTATTCAAGACACAAGGAGACAATTAGATAATGAATCTTGATCAATGTATAAATTTTTTATTAACAGGAGCACAGCATAGAGTCTTTCAAGAATTAAAAAAAGAATTGGAGCAGTATGACCTTACACCAATTCAGTATGGTGTACTGAAATGCATATGGCAGCTTGATCTTCATACTCCCAAGGAAATAGCAGAGTATCTTTCCATTGAAAACTCCACTATTTCCGGCATATTGGACAGAATGGAGAAAAAGGGATTAATCGAGCGTAAAATTGATAGAGAAGATAGACGCTTTGTCTATATCGATTTAACCAAGGCAGGAAAAGACTTGGAAGACCCTGTTAATAAAACAATTGAAGACTTTAATACGGAGGTTCTATCTATTTTTACGGAAAAAGAGGCCTCTGCCCTACGCGATATGCTTCGAAGGCTTTTTATGGCCGAATAGCATTGACAATCAGCGGAAATAAGTGTATATTTAGCATGATGTATAGTTAGCATGCTAAATAATTAGCGCGCTAACCCAAAAGACGTTGACCGGCCTTGCCTAAGGACCGGTGAAAATAAGAAGTTATATCCCATACCAATCAATCCATTCCCCAAATGCGCTTATGAAAAGTCTAAGCGCCATAAGTCACAAGGAGGACATTATGAATTTTGAACTCAACGAACAACAATTAGCTATTCAGGAAACTGCTAGAAAGTTTGCCCAGGAAGAACTCCTTCCAGGCGTAATCGAAAGAGACGAAGCTTCTGAATTCCCGGTAGATCTTTATCATAAGGCTGGTGAACTCGGACTTATCGGTCTCCCTTATCCAAAGGAAGTTGGCGGACAGGGTCTGGGCTACATGGAATATGCCCTGGCAGTAGAAGAAGTATCCAAGGTTGACGCATCCTTC
>CADBSP010000136.1 GCA_902797405.1 uncultured Eubacteriales bacterium
AGGCGACATTTTCCCCGACGCTATGGTCGGTGGAGTCCTCTCCAACGCTAAAGGCATTCCAATTATTCTCACTGAAAACGATGCTGGGTTCGAGACCGCATTCAAGTATGTTTTTTGTAGCGAGTTCATAAAGGCTGTAACCGTATTCGGCGGTCCAAAGGCCATTTCAGATGATGCTGTTGGCATGAATGCTAGTGGCGTTAGAAGATATGCCTTCCTGACAATAGGAAACAAATATTTCTTTGCCAGCAAAGATGGTGAAATCTATAAGGACAGATTCTTCACTTATGATGGAGTCAAATACGCTGCTAATGAGAGCGGAGATATCGTTATAAATGGCTGGCATAAAATCGGAGGTACCACATACTATTTCAAGAACTTTGCAGTTTCAGAACCTCCCAAAAAATAAAATAATGGGGCTATCAATTTGGACAGCCCCATTTATACATTATTATTACTATTATTATCTTACAAGCTTCTAAAGGTGTTTTCAGTATTCACCTAAATCAACTCTTGCTTCGTCAAGTCCTCCATCTGCATGGTCGTCTTGTTTCCATATCTCAGATATGAGGTATAGTCTGTATAGTATGCGATTCTCCAGCCCGGTGTAAGTGACGGGTCATAAATATATCTGATATTCTCTTCTTTTATTTCAACCCAGGCATGATCCCGGTTTTCTCCATCTACCATAGCTGTTCCATAAACCATATTCGCATCATAGCCAAGAAGCTTTGCCATATAATAGAATGTTGCAGCTTTTACGTATGAATCGCCTTTTCCACTTACAAATCCATAATTGGCGAAATAGGTTATTCCCCAGCGAGGTGTTCTTCCTAGGGTGAATTCATAATTATCCAATTCCCTGGACCAATTATATGCGCTCTCCAGATTCCTTCCAGCCTTATCAAGTACCGCCTTGGCAGCCAAACTCTCAGAAGTGATATTGTAGTTATCAAAGTAATATGTCAGACTTCCTGTTTTCTCCCAGCCGCTCTCTACCAAGCTGCCATCTTCTCTGGCGCCATAGTACTGCTCATCCAAAAGGAAAGCTGCATTTCTGATAACTGTCCCGTTCTTTGACGCATAGTATTTCTTTCCTCCGACAGTGAAGAACGTACGCTGCAACAGGTTCCCCTCAGAATTGGTGCAATATACTTCCTTTCCGATTGAAAGAAGTCCCAGTTTCCTGGATGCGCTGTTCTTTCTAAGTGCCGTAGCATCATCCGATACCGCTATCGGTCCACCAAATACTGTGGCATGTCTAATTCTATTATTCTCCACCACATACTTATATGCAGTGATAAAACCATTGTCCTGAGCAGAAAGTAAAAGCGGAGCATTCATCTTAGCGGATAAAACGCCACCACATAGCCCGTCAGGGAAGTTCTCTCCGGAAGCGAATGTAACTTCCGTGGATGTTGGATAAAAAAGATTGGCTACGGCAACCGCTGTTCCGTATCTATTTGAACCATAGATTCTGGTGGGTATTCTATACTTGCTGATTTGGTTCTCCACTGTGGTGTTAACCGCTGCAGTACCGCCGATAATATACAGTCTACCAAATTCATGAGTACGAATAAATTCTTCCTGATCAGCTGTCAGGCTGTTACCGACCAACATGATAGGTCTGCCTGCACCGGAGGCAGAAAGTGCATCCGGGAAATTCTGCCCGGAGCAAATCAAAAGATCATTACGATTAGAAAACGACTCTTTCAAAATCGCCAGATTTGTGTCATATCTGGTTGGACCTGATAATCTCATGACATCCGGAGTAATCGCCCTTAGGCTCATTTCCAGGCTGCTTGAGATTGCATATGTTCCTCCAAGCAGGAAGATAGTTCCACCAGGTCTAAGATTTGTTCTAATATAATTTAGAGCATTTAGATAGTTATTATTATTTACAATAATCAAAGGCGCAGAATACTTGGATGCCAGGTATCCGCCGGAAAGAGCATCCGGATAGGAGTCTCCCCTTGCAACTACCACTGCATCAAAGCGGCTAACTCCAAGCTCCTCTTTTAGCGCCTCCGCAATCTGAATGCTGGTGTCATAACGATTATCCCCGTAAACATTGGTGATTCCATATCTCTCATCTGCATAAGCATCAGATGGAGCAAAGACCACCAAAGAGGAAAAAATCATTACTGCAATTAACAATCCCCCCATCAATAATCGAATGCTTTTTCTCTTGAATCCCATATTGGCTTACCTCTCTTTATAATACTTAGTCCAGAATCACAACATCGGTAGGATCCGGTTCAGGTTCCGGCTCCGGCTCAGGCTGTGGTTCAGGCTGTGGTTCAGGTTCAGGCTCCGGTTCGGGTTCCGGCTCCGGTTCAGGAACCGGTGTAGGTTCAGGTTCAGGCTGTGGTTCGGGCTGAGTATTCCCTCCCGAATTTCCTCCTGTATTTTCCTCTATGTCAACAGGATTATCCTGTTCATTCTCCTGATCTATAGGTTCTATTTCTTCAGTGTTTTCTAGGTTTTCAGCTTCTTCCTCTGCTTTTTTTGCTTTGTCTTTTATTATTTCCTTACCGAGCTTGTCTGCATTTGCCTTGGTTTCATCCTTGGCTTTTCTGGCTGCTTCCAAATACTCGCTAATTGCTCCCTGCTTTAGCTGTAACGTTCCCATTCTAACTTCATAAGTCACCTTTTTTATTGCCTTACTGACCTTTAGTTTTTCGGGAGCCTTGGCAGAAGACCTAAGGCTACATCCCGAGAGGAACATTGAAAAAGCGATAAAAACAGATAATACAATGAATAAAAATCTCTTAATAGTTTTCTTTTTTGAAGCTTTCATTTCACTGTTCTCCATTAATAATAATCGGTTTCATAATCCCTAAAATTATAACATATTACACCCTCTACTGCAAATAAAAAGCCTGCATATTTTGTGCTTACACAGTCCTTTTAATGCGTCATATTGTAGTTATTTTCACTTACGCACTTTTGGTCCCTTTTCCCGTACAAATAGTCATACCGAAAAGCAAAGAGGCGCCTCACCCGGCGCCCCTTTGCTTTCCAAGTGTATTCACAAAGGAAGGAGAAAATTTACTTCTTTCCCAAATATGCTTCTTGGATGCTTGGATCCTTAATCAGGTCGGATGCTTTACCATGCTGTTTGATAACACCCTGTTCCAATACATAGGCTTCGTCAGCTATAGA
>CADBSP010000137.1 GCA_902797405.1 uncultured Eubacteriales bacterium
AACATCATTAAAGAATAATAAAATCAAAACTACTCGTTTAGCTGGACAAACAGCTTTAGATACTAACCTTCAGATTCTAAAGAACTGCGCCAAAGGAGCAGATGGTTTGTTAGTTGCTACAGCAACCAATTTTGCTGATAGTTTATCGGGATCATCAGTTGGTAAGCCTATGCTTCTAACCAGAAATGGAAAACTGACAGATAGTCAAAAGAGTTGGCTGTCATCATCAGGTATTAAGAAGTTTTATGTACTGGGTGGAAATGTAGCTGTACCAGAATCTATAGTTACAGAGTTAAAGAAATATGGAACAGTAGAAAGAGTCGCAGGAGCAAATAGGTATAGTACATCAGAAGCAATTGCAAAGAAGTTTTTCCCTAATGCAAAGACAATCACGTTAGCAACAGGAAAGAACTATGCTGATGGATTATCCGGTGCACCACTAGCTATGTGGTATAACTCTCCTATAGTTTTGGTCGCAAGCGATTCCTGGAGCCTGGCTCATAAATATGTAACTGATAGAAAGATAGTAAAAAGCATTACAATAGGCGGAACTAGTGCAGTCTCAAGTGCTGTAGTCTCAAAGATAATGGAGCAGTACAGTGATAATAGTTCATCAGGTAGCAACAATAAAGATAACAATAAAACTCATAACTATAATGTCTCGGAATGCTATGAACTCACAGAGGATTCAATTTCTCATGATGAAAAGACAGGAATTGATTATGTTAATGATGTAATAATCATTACATTTTCTAACGATGCAACAAAGGATGATATGAATCAAATAATTAACAGTATCTCTGGAGAAGTAGTTGGAGGGTATAAGGATCTTAATAGATACCATATTAAGATTCCAAAATCCGATTATTCAAAAATCGAAGAGATTTGTTTAGGATTGGAAAAAAACAGGAAGGTAAAATTTGCACATGAGGATTATATTATAGATATTGATGAATTTGATACTAAAAGAATAACAGAGGTGACTGACGATGCTGAATGGGTTGATCAGTGGTATGTAGAAAACTTCACGAATAAAGGTTGGGTTTGGTTTCCAGCAGGAATCAATTGGTGGGCAGAAGCTATTGATGCACCTAATGCTTGGAACTATAATGAATATTTCAGACCAATTGATATTGGCGTTTTAGATAATGGTGTAGATAATAAACATGAAGATCTTAAAGACGTAGTTGTAGGTGTTTCTGCAGTGCATAGAGTTAGAGAGCATGGAACACACGTTGCGGGCATCATTGGGGCAAAGGCCAATAATGGAAAAGGAATAGCGGGGATAGTTTGGAATGCTAGAATACACTCGTTCGATTATTTAACATACTATGCTAAGTATGATACAAAAATACCTAATGAATTCTTTCTTGAAGGAGTAAGTAGATTAATAATGGCTGATTGCAAAATTATTAATCTATCTGCAGGGACTTTTGAACGGAATAAAAGAAAAATGAATAAACTTGCCAAACATGCATCAGAATCTCTTATAAATATACTAGAATTATATCCCGATAGGGATTTCGTTATAGTACAAGCCGCTGGTAACGATGGAAAAGAACCAAGCTACGTTGGCCCTTTTTGTTATATCACTAAAGACAATTGTGCGACAAGCGAAAGAATAAAACCAGAGGAAATAGTTGGGAGAATAATACGCGTTGGCAATGCAGAGCATCCAGAGTATTCAAAATACCGTTTACACAAAACCTCAAATTATGGTAGTCTCATAGATATTTGTGCACCTGGTACTAGGATTTACTCTACTGTTCCAGGTAATGGTTATAAGGAATTGACTGGCACTTCAATGGCTGCTCCTATTGTTTCAGGTGTAGCAGCATTGGTTTGGTCAGCAAATCCTTCATTAAGTGGTCCAGAAGTAAAGGAAATTGTATGTGATAGTAAGAATACCAGGTACGAAGTACAGCCATCAATTCATGATAAAAATAATACTAGCTATAGACTAGTTAACGCAAAGCTTGCCGTTGAAGATGCTTTAGTAAAGGCAGGTAAAATGGAGGAACAGCTAGAAATTGAATTGAAAGAGATTAGTAAAGAAACCATTAATACAAAAAATGGTAGTATAGGTTTTGAGTTTCCAATATTCTGCATTAATGGAAAAGAAGCTAATGAGTATAATAAAAAAATACGTAATCTGATTATTTCAAAACTAAGGGAACGTGCAAATGAAAAAGATTCCTCTTTTTTTTCTAATCTATATTACAATAGTGGTTACGAATTAACTAGAGTTTATAAAGCTAAGTATAAAAAGGAGTGGTACCTGTACATCAATTATGGGGAAGAGCCAACTTTCGTATTCAGATTATCGGATGTAGAATTAATGGAACCTGGGTTTGGGTATACTGTTTATCTATTTGGTATTTGGCATGGCTCTCCAGAAATAATTTTTGAAAGATGGAGATCCACGGAATACGAGGAAGATTTTTTCCCGTCTTATTTTGAATAACATAACACAATTTCGATTCTGGTTTTAAGATGATAATGAAAAAGCATTTAGGAGTCGAGAAGCAACTCTCGTGTAACTAGAAAATGAATGCGGAGAGTAAAGGGTGCATAGAATCAACAATGTAGTATATGTTGAGAATACACATCATTCAATGGCACAAACGAATAGAATTACGATAAGAGAAAGGCTGAAGACCTTGAAGTAAAGCTGGCACTCTCTTTTTGACCTCGCGCGGCATGCCTACTGAGTCCAATCGCCTGATTGTTGTCTGAAAAGCGCTAAGGGATTAGCTCGCTGACGATGCAGTATCTTCGGGGCGTACCAAAGAAAAATGGTTAATGGATAACAATCTAACTATTAGGATACCACCTTGACTATTTATCTAAAAGGCTTTACTCCATCTTGATAATGGTTATTAGTATACTGTATCTTGCTTATTTGATATAATGAAACAAGTGATTTGGTTCGGGCATCAAAATAATAAAGACTTAATATTTTTAAGTACTTTATTTATCCAACTGAGATACATGAACTGTGTTTATAGGTGTTGTGTTTTTTCTTGGATTTGATTTTAGATGTAAAGTAAAGAATAACTCTTAATAAGGAGGTGAACCAATTATGATATATAAAAGATTATCTAAAAGAGTATTAGTGGTTTTATTGATTGTAAGTATTTGCTTTTCAATCCCGATAACAGGAACTATCTTAGTAAATGCAGATTCAGCATATGTGGGAGTATGTATAAATAATAAGGTATATTATGATGCATTTACTGAGGTAAATGAGAAGGATGGATCATATTGGAAATGGGATGGTACTGGAGAGTTAGAATTATATAACTGTAATTTAAATAGTATCAGTTGGTCCTTAAAAAACGGATTAACAATAGTTTTAAAGGGAAATAATGTTGTTGGACATATACAAAGAAATAATTTCTCTTCGTTGCAAATAACGGGTGAAGGCTTATTAGTAACGGGACAGATTATGAGTGAAACAAAAATAATAAACACAACACTCAAGGTGGATTATTCAAAGTATTACGGTCTTGACACTGGTGGAGATGGAATCAGCGGAGACTTAATTGTAGATAATAGTAATCTCGATATTATTGTTGCCCAAAACAAAAAATTTGAGAGAGCAATAGGTATTTGTGGAAATACAACTATTAAGAATTCAAACGTGACAATTAGAGTTGTAGAAAGAGAGTTGGATCATGATTATTATGATGCGCGAAGAATCGCTGGCATTGATGGAAATAATATTATTATAGACAATTCCAACCTTTCAATATCGCTGTTTAGGGAAGCAATAATGATGACAACGGATTTGGATTTAAGCCTAGCAAGTGAATCCCAAAAGAGTATTAAGATTACTAACGCTAAAATAATAACTGAAAATATGTCTATCCATAATGATAAATACAATGGAATAGTTTTCGTTGGTAAAGGTAAGTCCACAACTTTGGATAGAATTTATTCCTATTACGATTATTATGATAAAAACTTAGAGATAAAGGCTAATGACCAAAGTAAGGTTTGCCAACCGGTTAGTACACCTAGCGCTAAATCTGGCTTTGAACTAGGAAAAGATAACAACAGTTTTTGTAATAGCAAAGATGAGAAATTTACCGCTGCGGGATTTGTTGGGGAAACCAATTATAGGATAGAAGACGAATACTTTGAAAGGCTCACAAAATATCTCGATGAAGGTGAGTATAATAGAATGAAATGTAAAATGAACGATCCGCATATAGGAGCATGCCACGGTATTGCAGTAACTATGGGTCTTTTATACGAGGGCTATTTGAAAATTTCTGATTTAACAAACAGTAGTAAATCTAATTACTACTCTCTTGATTATCCATCTAAAGACATTAAATTGCTGAATATGATTAATTACTTTCATCTTACACAGTGGATTAGAAAAGAAAGCACCACATTATCTAAAACTTGCTGTGATGATTACATAGTTAACAAAATGGAAGGATACGATAGTCTGCCAGTTTTTCTGGAAACATTAGTTAAACAATGTAAAGATAACCATGTATTATTATTCAGTTATGGTTTAAAATCTGGAGGAAACCATACTATATTGATTACCGGATGTAAATTTGATAGTGTTAAAAACAAATACGATGTCGAGATGTATGACGAAAACATTATCAGACAAAAAGGAGACACGGGTTCTTTTAAACATATGTACATCGATGAAGACTTTTCTTCATTTGAATTTGAAGGGTGGGATCGAGGATTAAAAGTAAATAAAGAGAATTATTGGGATTTGTCAATAAGTGATTTGGCTGAAATTGCAAATATTCCGTCTGGTAAATCAAGTAGTAAGGATCCATATACAAGCATTGACTTTCTCGCAGGCGCAGGGATAGGATTTAAAGTAGAAGATACAAAAACAGGAAAGCATTTTATCTATGATGGTGAAAAATTATCAGGAAATATTGAAGTGAATGATTTATATAGTATTAGTTATGGTGAGACATCTAGAATGGTTGTTGATATTCCGAGAGTTGAAAGTCTAACTTTTTCTAACATTAACGGTTTGCTTGATGTTCAGGTAACTAGAGATGATAGTTTTCTGTCTTTAAAAGGAGAATCCATAGATAACGCGTCGTTAGTTTTCAATGAGGGTATGACAATTGAAGGCAATGATTTTGACTATGATGCACATGTAACTACTGATTACATCTCTACAAAGGAAAAGGGACTTTTGTCCTTGTCAGGCAAATCTAAATCAAAAGCCGAAATCCTTGTTAATGGGACAGGGTTAGAAGTTAGAACAGATGGTAACCTTGCTAACATTACATCAAAGTCATACATTGGAAATGACGTAATTAGTAATACATATTCGGGTGTTTCAAAAAGTTTTACAGTTGATAGTAAGGCAAATGTAAGTAGTGGTAGTATAGTATCTTCAACTAACCCAATAACTGATAAAACGTGGAAAAGGCTTTCCGGTCAAGGTAGATATGATACCATGAAAGAAATCGTAAATGCAGGTTTTTCTGAAACAGGAGGAACTGTTGTAATTGCAACCGGCACAGGGTTTAAAGACGCTCTCGCTGCATCTGGGTTAGCGGGACTAAATAGTGCACCGGTAGTTTTGACTGATGGTAAGATGTTATCTCCGCAGGCCAAAGAATTGCTATCAAAGTTAAAGCCTCGAAAAGTATATATTGCTGGTGGAATAATGGCGGTTTCTTCGTATGTTGAATCGCAAATAAAATCAACGGTAGGAATTACTCCGACAAGAATTGCAGGACAAACTTCTGCGGGCACGAGTGCAAAACTTGCTCTTGAAGGTAAGGGTAAATGGAAAGATGGCATTGCAATAATAGCTACTAATAAAACCTTTAAAGATGCTTTATCTGTAGCACCTATCTCGTACGCAAAAGGATATCCAATACTACTTGCGGATAATGGGAAGAGTTTATCCAAGGAAGTGTTAGGAGCACTTAAGAACATAGGGATAAAACAGGTCATAATAGTCGGTGGGACAAGTGCTGTGACAACTAATGTAGAGCAGCAACTTAAGGATACAGGCATATCCATCAAAACAAGGCTATGGGGTAAAACTGGTGTGGCGACAAGTGCTGCAATTGCTACATGGGGCATTCAGCATGGATTATCGGCTAATAAAATGGGGGTTGCAACAAGCCAAAACTATCCAGATGCTCTTTCAGGTGCGGCATTATGTGGATACAATAAATCTGTCCTTTTGCTTGTTGATGACAAAGCAATGGATAATGCGACTTTCCCGTCAAAGTACAAGTCTAAGATTTCTGTCGCATATGTCTTTGGTGGGACCAGTGCAGTAGGAGTTAAGACATGGAATGCACTTGTTAACAGTGTTAAGTAAATAAATGTAGATCAAACATGCTGTACACATGTATGAAGAATACTTGTAGATATTACAACTTGACTTCCCCATACAAGTAATAGAGAATAATTATAGGTGCTACCATAACGGTAGGCGGTAAGCCCTCTGATTAACTCAGAGGGACGACCCTCTGAGTGAGAAATCATGAAAGGGGGTGGTGCCCATGGATGCGATGGACATGATAGCGATTATCAGCTGTGCTGTAACGTTATTTATAGCCGGATACACTATAGGCAAGAAAAAATGACCGCCATAGAGCAATTGGTACGGTCATTTTGACCCAACTGAGGGCTTGCCGTCTATCGGTAGCACCTCTTTGATTATTATATTACTATCAAAGAATTGGAATGTCAATTGAATTATAGTTACTGACATCAAATTCAAAGTTAAATAATTACCACTCTCTGTTTATAGGTGCTCCACTAGCTTGGTTACCGGTAGTCCCATGACGTTGTCGTAGTCGCCTTCTATGTGGTCGATGAAACGTCCGAAATATCCTTGGATGGCATAGGCTCCTGCTTTGTCATAGGGCTCGTCGGTGTCCAGGTATTCCTGAAGGTCATCAGGGGTATAGGATTTAAAGAAGACGGTTGTTTCGTCAAAGAAGATTTGGTCTTCCTGCGATGAGAGCAGGGGAAGTATGGCGACTCCTGTATACACTTTATGAGGTTTACCTGAAAGTGCCATCAAAATATCCAAAGCGTCATCTCTATCCTTTGGTTTTCCAATAATTCCTGATGTTGAAGCATTATCATTTACTTCCTCATCAAAATAAACAATTGTATCTGCGCCTATAATGGGGAGATTCTCGGACAAAAGAGAGGTCCTTATTGTTTCCTGGTCATTTATGTCGGCCTTTTCTGACACATCATTCATCATGCCCATCATGCCGCCAAGCATGCGCCTTACAGCGGATGCTTTTTGAAATGCCAGGTGCATAACTGTTTCTTCGGGGGATAGTCCGGATGGTACAGATTCTTCGATATTTGCAGGAATAATTATTGGATCAAAGCCCGCTTTTTTAATTAATTCGACGCGCCTAGGGGACCCGCTCGCTAAAATTACTTTCTTCTTCATTTTATCTTCATGATTTTGTTTTTATATCTACCTATAACGATGCTAGGATTACATTATAGCATTTTTGTCAACACAATAAATTGAGTTAGTGTTACTCTTTTGAGAAAAAATATACTATTATTTGTGGTTCGTATGTGTTAAAATATACGGGATAGTTTTTCAAAAGTTTTTCAAAAGTTTTCAAAAAAGTGAAGCGATTTTTAGAACGGGTTTTTGAAAAATAGATGATAAAGGGAATCATAGGTTCAGAGAGAAAGTAAATATAATTAGGTAAATATAGAGAAGCGCATATTTTGTAGATAAAGATAATAGGATTTATATATATGAGTAGAATGGAACGCAGGCGTCTGGAAGAACACCAGAAAGTGCTTGAAAAACAGAATAAAAAGGCCTCGCCATTCAGTATTTTCCTGAAAATACTGGTTGTTTTGGCCCTGCTGGCTGCGATTGCCACACTGATTGCGTATTGGTATGTTAACAGTAAGCTGAATAAACTTGGTGAGCTGAAAATTAATGCCGATGTTGAGAGCTTTGCAGAATATGATTTGTCTTGCGTAGATGTTGATGGATATATCAATATATTGGTTCTCGGTATTGATGCCAGAGATATGAATGAACCTGATGAAGAATGGCGTTCAGATGCAATTATGATTGCATCGATCAAAGAGGAAACAGGGGACGTATACCTGACTTCTCTCTATAGAGACACGCTCTTCTATCTGCCGGATGAGGAATTCTACGATAAGATTACCCACGCGTTTTCATATGGCGGCGTTCAGGAAACCATGAAAACCATCAACCAATCTCTGGACCTGAACATAAAGAATTACGTAGTATTTAACATCAGCGCCTGCGTAGATATTATCGATGCAATGGGCGGTTTGGACCTCACAATCGAGGACTACGAAATAAGCGAACTGAACAAATACAATAGAGAAACATGGAGAATATGTGGTAAAGAGGGAACAGCGCCTTCGGTAGAAACCGCAGGAACCCAGCATGTAGATGGTTCTCTGGCTGTAACATATGGAAGAATAAGAAAGGGCGTTGGTGACGACTATAAGCGTACAGAAAGAATGCGTATAGTAGTCGGAAAAATGCTTGAAAAAGCAAAGACTCTCAGCTTTAAAGAGATAGATGGAATCCTGGATATAGGCCTTCCGCAGGTTAAAACGAACCTTAGCAATTCAGATATAATGGGATTGGGATTCAAACTGTTTAACTTCAATATGGCAGGAACCACCAGCTTCCCGTTTAACATCACAGATGGATTTATGGGTGCAGTTTCCTATGTATTCCCGACAGACCTGTTCGGTGATGTAGCAAAGCTCCACAGGGAGTTCTTTGGACAGCAAAACTATAAGCCTAGCGAGACTGTTTTTACGCATAGTTCAATTATTTCTCAGTATGCCATGGGTTCATGGGCAGAGCCATCCGGAGAAGTTGCTGTAGGTGATGGAAATGAAGAGATGGGTGGTTCCAGTTTGTGGTATTACATTCCTGAACCAGAGCCTGAATCCCTCGAGCAGTACGAGAATTATGAATACTATGAGGAAACAGAAACGGGTGGAGAAGAACCCGGTGGTGAGATATATGAACCGGGACCCGAAATAGGAGGAGAATCCGGCGGTGAAAGCGGAGGCTCAGAAGAAATTATCTCCGGAGGAGAATCAGGAGGAGAATCCGGCGGTGAAAGCGGAGGTTCTGAAGGAAGTGGCTCCGGAGAGTCCGGTGGTGCGACCGCAGAACCGGGTCCTGAAATAGGAGGAGAAACTGAGCCTATTGGCGGAGGGGAAGTAACGACGCCACCTGAGGAAACCGTAACAGAAGGTGGTGGAGACGCTGTAACCGTTGATACCGAAGGCTAGTGCGAATCGAATAACAAACAATCTAAAAGGGACACTCACATGGAGAATGTCCCTTTGTTTTTCCTATGTAATCTTGGCAGGAAACTAAGCATCTAATCTTCCAGCTCGATTCCTTGTTTGAATTTACTTCTGTTTTCAGGTTCCAAACCGTACTTTTCGGAAAGCGTTTCTCCGAATTCTTCCATATCCTCACGGCTACCGGAATAGAGTTCGACTTCCATTTCCGAAATTGTGCCTTGTGACGAGCCATTTATTACAATGCCGTTATCGTAGGAAATTTCGCAAATTGATTTTCCGGTATCTATTCTTATTTGCCTTCTTGTTACTTTTACTTCAACTCTTTTTTTTAGTTCTCTGGTACCGATTACATCCTGCAAAGTGTCATACATTGGGCTCTGGGAAAAAACGCCGTAATCAGGTATCTTGAACTTGGTGATATCGGGGAGAGGGACATTGATTTCCTCACGCACATAGAGACCATTTTCGCTGGAACCGTTCCACTTTATTGTAGCAATATAGCTAGAACCTTCCTTGCGGGTTCTGAATGTAATTCCTTCTCTGGAGAGTCTTCTGTCATCCGTATCAAAATAAATGGCATGAAGATCTATGGTTTCTTCCGAATCATCGTCTGTAATAGCTATTATATCCGGATCAGAAAAGATTCTCTCTGCAAGCTCCGAATCAGGTATTTTGTATTTAAATTCTATTTCCATTTCTTTGCTTCCCTTTTTATCAAAATGTTGGCACTCTGGCCACAAAATAGTAAATAATTCAGCTATTTTTCTATCACAATTGATAGAAAAAGTCAATATTTATGGTATAATGAATGGATTCGTTGAAAAAATAAGGAGGAGATTCTCAGTGGAACTAAATAAATACATAGATCACACACTATTAAAGGCTGTTGCGACCGAAAAAGAGATAGAAAAACTCTGTGAGGAGGCAAAAGAGTATGGATTTTATGCTATTTGCGTTAATTCATGCTATGTTAAAAAAGCAAAGGAATATTTGAATGACCTTCCGGGAGAGGATGTTAAAATTGCATCGGTCATAGGTTTTCCCTTGGGAGCCATGAGTACCGAATCAAAGGTATTTGAGACTAAGGATGCTTGTAGGAATGGTGCTGGGGAGATTGATATGGTAATCAATCTGGGCCTGTTAAAGGATAAAAAGTATGACGAGTGTCTGGCGGACATAAAGGCCGTAGTTGATGCAGCCAAGGAATATGACAGCATCGTGAAGGTTATAATTGAGACCTGCTATCTGGATAAGGAAGAAATAGTTAAGGCTTGTGAATTGTCTGCTACTGCTAAGGCTGCCTTTGTTAAAACATCTACCGGCTTTGGCACAGGTGGAGCGAATCCGGAGGACGTTAAGCTTATGCGGGACACAGTGGGTCCTGAAATGGGAGTGAAAGCCTCAGGAGGCATCAGGGACAGAAAGACTGCGCTAGAGATGATAGAGGCAGGTGCAAATAGGCTCGGAGTAAGCGCAGGTGTGGAAATCGTTACAGAAAAATGATATAATTATATGTTATTAAAAAATCCTCAGGAGGAAAAACTAAATGAAATCTAATTTAATATCAAAAGAGAACAACATCGCCACTTTCACCATGGATTTTACGGCGGAGGAATTCGAACAGGCTATTATCAGAGCCTACCAACAGAATAAAGATAAGTTCAATATCGACGGATTCAGAAAGGGCAAAGCCCCCAGAAGCATAATTGAAAGATATTATGGCGAAGGAGTATTCTTTGAAGATGCTATAAATGAACTCTTCCAGACACATTATTCGGAAGCGCTTAAAGAACTTGCTCTGGAAGTTGTAGATATGCCTAAGGCTGACTTTAGTGAAATCGGAAAGGGAAAACCCGTAACTATGACTTTCGAGGTTCCGCTATATCCGGTTGTTGAAGTTAAGGACTATTTGGGTATAGAAATTGATGAAAGAATAGCTGACGTATCAGATGACGATGTAGACGTACAGCTGGAAATGCTCCAGAAGAGAAACTCTCGCCTGGTAGTAGCAGATAGACCGGCAGAAGATGGAGACACCGTAATTCTGGACTACGCAGGTTTCGTAGGAGATGAACAGTTTGAAGGAGGAACAGCTGAGAATCAGGAACTCGTTCTTGGCTCCGGAAGGTTCATTCCGGGATTCGAGGAGCAGCTTGTTGGAGCAAAGGCAGGGGATAAGGTTGATGTAAAGGTTACATTCCCTGAGGAATACCATGCCGAGAATCTGGCAGGAAAAGAAGCTGTTTTCCACTGCACAGTTCATGAGATTAAGTTTGAAGAGCTTCCGGAATTGGATGATGAATTCGTTAAGGATGTCAGTGAATTCGATACTATGGAAGAACTGAGAAAAGACACCTATGACAGAATCAAGGAAAGTAGAGAACTGATGGTTCAGAACGAGGCAAAGGATGCCTTGGTCGAAAAGATTACAGAAGCAAATCCAATAGAAGTTCCTCAGGCAATGGCACGCGATGAAGCCGACCACATGGTTAAGGAATTGGAACAGCAGATGATGTATCAGGGTATGAGCGTTGATATGTATATGCAGTTCCTGGGTAAGGATATAGAAGGACTAAAGGCCGAGATGCTTCCTGAGGCTGAGAAACGCGTTGCAAGCAGAATTCTGCTTAGGTCCATTGCCCAGCAGGAAGGTTGGGAAGTCACCGATGAAGATGTAGAAAAAGAAATCCATCGTATGGCTGAACTTTATCAAATGGAAGATGAACAGGTTAAATCCATCTTTGCAGGAGACAATCTGGATTATTTCAAAAAGGACATCATCATCACCAAGACTATCAATAAACTTTACGAGAACGCTAAAATCAACAAGGTTGAGAGCGTTGTGAAAACAAATGTCGGTGAAGACAAGGAAGAAAAAGAGGAAGAATAATGCCGCTTATTCCATATGTAATTGAACAGACCTCCAGGGGAGAAAGAAGCTACGACATTTATTCCAGGCTCCTGAAAGATAGAATAATCTTTATAGGAGAAGAAATAGACGATCATCTTTCCAGCCTGGTGGTCGCTCAACTTTTGTTCCTGGATGCTGAGGACAGTAAAAAAGACATCAATCTATATATCAATAGTCCGGGCGGATCTGTAACTGCAGGGCTTGCCATTTACGATACTATGAATTACATCAAAGCAGATGTATCAACTATTTGCGTTGGAATGGCTGCCAGCATGGGTGCATTACTTTTGTCTTCCGGAGCAAAGGGCAAAAGATTTGCGCTTCCGAATGCGGAAGTGATGATTCATCAGCCTCTGGGCGGTATTAGAGGTCAGGCCAGTGACATGATAATCCATACGGAATGGATGAAGAAAACGAAGGATAAGTTAAACACGATTCTCAGTCAGAACACCGGAAAGAAACTCTCTGTTATAGAAAAAGATACTGACAGAGACAATTTCATGACTGCTGAGGAAGCGGTGAAATACGGCCTGATTGATGAAGTGATTCAAAGATAAATCGCTTTGTCTATAGATAGTTCTATAACCGGTTTTGATCAAATGATTTGAAGTAGAACTACAATCAAAACAAGATTTAAGTTTAAAGGAAATAGATAATGAGTGACAAAAAAAAAGACGGCGAATTAAAGTGCTCTTTTTGTGGTAGACCTAAATCCATGGTAAGTGCATTGATTGCAGGTCCCGATGTATATATCTGTGAGGACTGCCTCCATCACGGAATGGATGCTCTTTATTCCGATAGAGAAGAAGCATATAGGAGAATGGGTGTTGATACCACAATTGAAGGAATGAAGAGCGAAAAGCTTCCTAAACCCAAGGAGATTTTCGATTTTCTTTCGGAATATGTAGTTGGACAGGATAAGGCAAAGAAAGCTCTCTCTGTTGCAGTATATAATCACTACAAAAGGATTAACAGTTTCTTTGACTCAGATAGTAGTGTAGAGCTGCAGAAGAGCAATATTGTTATGCTTGGACCCACAGGATGCGGTAAAACTTTGATTGCGCAGTCATTGGCAAAGATTCTGGATGTACCCTTTGCGATAGCTGATGCTACCGCGCTAACCGAAGCAGGATATGTTGGTGAAGATGTGGAAAACATTCTTCTAAGACTTCTACAGGCTGCCGATTGGGATATCCAAAAAGCAGAGAAGGGCATTATCTATGTTGATGAAATCGATAAGATTTCCAGAAGGTCTGACAATCCATCAATAACGAGAGACGTTAGTGGAGAAGGCGTGCAGCAAGCCTTGCTAAAAATACTGGAAGGCACTGTTGCCAACGTACCGCCACAGGGAGGAAGAAAACATCCTCACCAGGATTTCATTCAGTTTGACACAACAAATGTACTCTTTATCTGCGGCGGAGCCTTTGACGGAATGGAAGGTATAATCCAAAGAAGAATGGGTGATAAAATAATCGGCTTTAATTCTGATGATGAAAGCCAGGATATTGATAAGGATAAAATATTGCAAAAGGTTGAGCCTGAGGATCTCCTAAAATATGGACTTATTCCTGAATTCATCGGAAGACTTCCGGTGATTGTTACCCTGGAGGAGTTGGACGAGGAGTCCTTGATTCGCATCATGAAGGAACCTAAAAACGCCTTGGTAAAACAGTACCAAAAGCTTTTTAAATTCGATGGCGTGGACCTGGAGATTAAGGACGATGCTATAGAAGCTATAGCAAAGAAAGCTATCGACAGAAAGACGGGAGCCAGAGGTCTTAGAAGTATTTTCGAGAACATAATGGGAGATATTATGTTTGAAATCCCGTCCAGAGACAATATAAAGAAATGCATTATAACCAGGGATACCGTTGAAAACGGAACCCTACCAAAGTTGATACTAAAAGATAAAGACGATGATAATTTTTCAACAAAAAATGCATCGTAGATTGCTTTAATTCATAATAACTGAGTAATGATGCCAGGTATTAAACTGTTAAGAGCGATACTCAGATTTAAGAGGGATACTGAAATGAGAGATTACAATTTTGATATAGATGAAAGTATAAATGGGATAGAGGATATAAAGCCATTACCAAAGGTTTATCCATGTGTGCCGCTAAGAGGCATCTCTATTTTTCCGGACACCATAGTACATTTTGATATAGGAAGGGACAAATCCGTTAGAGCTTTGGAAGCTGCCATGGCAGACGACAAGCTTATTTTCGTGTCTTCCCAAAAGGATGAAAGTGTTCTGATTCCAACATTTAGCGATATCTACAATGTGGGAACCATCGTTAAGGTTAAACAGATGCTAAAGATAAACGGCGATGTGGTAAGGGTATTGGTCGAAGGACTAAACAGAGCGAGCCTGGATACTCCGATAACCGAAGACGGATACATGTCCTGCACGGTTAATGAATTTCCTGATGCAATAAAAGAGGAGGGACTTTCTGTCGAGGAAAAGGCGGCTCTTAGAATACTTACGGATAAGTTTATTGAGTACGCAGCGTTAACAAGCCAGATAACCGACGAGACTGTGGATAAGACTTTGGCCGAAAAGGATCCCAGTGCCTTGGTTGATAAGATTGCAACAGAGCTTCAAATCAGCTGCGCACGCAAGCAAGTTGTTTTAGAGGCGAGGGACTTTAACGATAGAATTACCAAGCTTATTTCCATTATAACGGAGGAGAACGATATCTCCGTTATGGAAAAGCAACTGGCACAGAAGGTTAAGGAAAGCGTAGACAACAATCAAAAGGAATACTTCCTAAAAGAACGCATGAAGGTCATCCAGGAAGAGCTAGGTGAGGACGAAGATCCTACTCAAGAAGCCGACGAATGGTATAGGAAGCTGGATGAACTCAAACTGGAGGAGCAGATAGATACGAAGGTAAGAAAAGAGATAAAAAGGTTCAGCCGTATGGCTCCTTCATCTGCAGAGAGTTCTGTAATCAGAAACTATGTCGAGACCATTCTGGACCTTCCCTGGCACTCCAGTTCCAAGGTAAATATGAACCTTAACAGAGCTTCAAAGATTCTGGAAAGAGATCACTATGGCCTAAAGGACGTCAAAGAGAGGGTGCTGGAGTATTTGGCAGTTATTCATCTTTCCAAGTCCATAAAAGGTCCGATTCTTTGTTTGGTGGGGCCTCCGGGAACAGGAAAGACATCTATAGCAAGGTCCATTGCAGAGTCCACGGGAAGAAAGTTCGTCAGGATGTCGCTGGGTGGAGTTAGAGACGAGGCTGAGATTAGAGGCCATAGGAGGACCTACATTGGCGCAATCCCCGGAAGAATCATGACGAGCATAAAGGAAATCGGCGTAAACAATCCGGTCTTCTTGTTCGATGAGATAGATAAGGTTGGTGCAGACTATAAGGGTGATCCGTCTTCCGCTTTATTGGAAGTACTCGATCCGGAACAAAACAATACATTTACCGACCATTTCCTGGAGATACCATTTGATCTTTCAAATGTGCTCTTTATCACCACCGCGAATTCTGTTGATACCATTCCAAGACCACTTCTGGACAGAATGGAAGTTATTCAGGTGAGCGGATATACAGAACAGGAAAAAGCAAAGATAGCCGAAAAATACCTCATCCCAAAGAAGATAAAAGAGCATGGTCTGAAAAAGGACGCGCTTAAGGTAAGTGGGCAAGCTCTTTCTGATGTTATCAATTTCTATACTAGGGAATCGGGAGTAAGAAATCTGGAAAGAGAGATAGCCGACATATGTAGAAAAGCAGCGTATTGGACTGTGACAACAAAGAAGAAAACGTTTACGGTTACGCCTAAAAATCTGGAGAAGTATCTAGGTAAGAAAAAATTCCACTATGATACCATCCAGGGTAAAAGCGAAGTTGGCGTAGTTAACGGCATGGCGTGGACTCAGGTTGGAGGGGATACCCTTTCTATTGAGGTTGCGATACTTCAGGGAAGCGGGAACCTAACTTTGACAGGTAAGATGGGTGACGTGATGCAGGAATCCGCCAGGGCAGGAGTAAGCTACATTAGATCCATAGCGGAGGATTTCGGAATCAATCCGGAATTCCAAAAGGAAAATGATATTCATATTCACGTGCCGGAGGGAGCAGTTCCAAAGGACGGCCCGTCTGCAGGCGTTACAATGTTCACGGCGGTTGTTTCTGCACTTACCGGCGTTCCTGTAAAACAGGACGTTGCCATGACAGGTGAAATAACCTTGAGAGGAAAAGTCCTCCCGGTTGGTGGAATAAAGGAAAAGGTACTTGCTGCTCACAGAGCGGGAGTAACCAAGATTCTTTTACCAAAGGAGAATATGAAGGACACTGAAGAGATACCTTTGGTTGTTAGAAAAGAGCTAACCTTCGTTCCTCTGGAATATGCCAAGGAAGCACTTCCGGAAGCATTGGATGGAAAACTTCCCAAGAAGCTTGCTCCGAGCAAAAGCAAGAGCAAAGCTAAAACGAAAAAACAAAAGACGAGTTAGAAAAAGCCATGAGAATTATTAGTTCAGAGCTGGAAACCATAGCGGTAAAGCCTTCACAATACCCCCCCATGGATATGCCTGAAATTGCCTTTGTTGGAAGATCCAATGTGGGCAAATCTTCGCTTCTAAATTATCTGACCGGAAGAAAGAATCTAGCCAGAGTAAGCGGAAGCCCCGGTAAAACCAGGACCATCAATTTCTATTTAGTAAATGGGACATTTAGGTTTGTTGATCTTCCGGGATATGGCTATGCCAAGGTATCCAAGGAAATAACAAAGGACTGGGGAAGGATGATGGAGGAGTTCTTTAGCAAAAGAGAGAACCTTAAACGTGTTGTTCAATTGGTTGACATAAGACATGCTCCGTCCAAACAGGATATTGAGATGTATGAATACCTTAAACACTATGGACTTTCGGGACTGGTATGTGCAACCAAGGGAGATAAGGTCTCGGGAAACGAGAGGCAAAAGAACAAGGCTTTGATCAGAAAGACTCTGGGATTGGATGAAAACGATAAACTTATAGTTGTCTCCGCTTTAAAGAAAAGCGGAGCTCAGGAATTACTGGAAGCAATTAGCCTGGAATTGGAAGATTGATTGTTGAGAATGTGAGGAATAATATGGCGGATATGACTATAGGTACTATTCTTTTTACAGAAGAGCAAATCCAAAAACGTGCAGAGGAACTGGGTGCACAGATAACAAAGGACTATCAAGGCGAAGAACTGGTTTTGATAGGCACATTAAAAGGTGCAATCCTCTGGATGGCAGACCTTATGAAACGCATTGATTTGGACACAGAGATAGACTTTATCGTTGCTTCCAGTTATGGAAAAAACACAACAACAAGCGGTATAGTGAAAATATCCAAGGACGTTGAATTGGACTTGGAAGGAAAGCATGTACTGATTGTAGAGGACATCGTGGATAGCGGTGTAACATTAAAAAGACTGACGGAATATTTTGCTGAGAGGAAGGCCAAGTCTGTAAAGGTCTGCTCACTTTTAGATAAACCATCCAGAAGAATAACCGACATCAAACCTGATTACCTAGGGTTCGAGGTCGAGGACTTATTCATAATTGGCTATGGATTGGACTTTGATCAAAAATACAGAAACCTTCCCTATATTAGTTATTTGGAGTCATGAGGAGATTCAGCTTTCTTTGGTGTATAGTATTAATAATCATTCTACCTCTATCAATTATTACCCTAAGCGGGAATGTGGTTTTGAGAATCTCTGAAACCTATGTATACCATTTTAACGATAGCCAAGTGATTGAGGATATCGGAAGTATAGTTTACGGTTCGGAAGTAGCAGACGAGATTACAGGATACTTTAATTCGCCATCAAGCGAAGAATTTCAAATCTACGAGGAAAACGGGGATTATAGAGACCCAATATTCGATGAGGTGGAAAGTAGGGCCATGAAAAGAGCGAAAATACTTATGACGTGGACCCTGTTCTTTGCTGTGGTTCTGATGGGAGGTTCGATAGCCCTATACATTTTCATGACCACTTCAGTGGAGAGAGAAATGCTTAGACTCGTTGGGTTTATCGCACTAATCGTCTCAGCGATAGAGATGCTCCTGATTGACTTTCTCATAACGAGGCCTGACTTTAGAGCTATGCTTTTTAAGCGATTTATCGGAGTTGAATTAGGTAAAGAATCAACGCTGATGATACTTCTCGGAAGTCCGTTTGAAAAAACCTATATCATTTTCTCTACGGTTTTAGCAATTGCGATTATAGGCATTTTCACATACATACATTACAGTACGACCAAAGAAAAAAGATTGTTTTCCTAGGATAAATCATTTATGCTATAAACGTACCATTAGAGAAAGGGAATTGAGATGGTAGAAGATATAGTAAAAAAGAAAATAGCAGCAGCCATAAGGACTGAGGACGATTTTAATATTGCCCTGGAATCCGGAGTGGATGTTGTTTTTTTGCTTTATTCCAATATTATGACTATCGATAGAAGAATAAGGCAAATTCATGATGCCAATAAAAAAGTATTCATTCACTTGGACTTTGCAGAAGGAGTCGGTAAGGACAAAGGAGGAATCGAATTCCTGGCAAAAAACAATGCGGATGGGATACTTACAACCAGAACAAATATAGTTAGATTGGCAAAAGAAGCGGGGCTTATTACTGTTCAAAGATTCTTTTTGGTGGATTCACATTCACTTAATACTTCGGTTGAATCCATCAGAATATCTAAACCGGATATAATCGAATTGATGCCGGGAATTGTTACAAAGAAAATAAAAGAATTCTCCCAAATAGTCGATATGCCGATTATTGCGGGAGGAATAATAGAAACCGAGGAAGAGGTTAGAGCTGCCCTGGAAGCAGGTGCGGACCTGGTCTCTACA
>CADBSP010000138.1 GCA_902797405.1 uncultured Eubacteriales bacterium
AGTTCCTGCAGGTCTAGGTGATCCCATGTTTGATGGAGTCGAAAATCTGATATCCCAAGTGATCTTCGGAATCCCTGCAATAAAAGGAATAGAGTTCGGTGCAGGATTCGATGCAGCTCGCATGAAGGGTAGTGAGAACAACGATGAATATATTTTGAATGAGGAAGGATCGCCGTTAGATGCCAGACTGGATTCATGGATTACGACCAAGACCAACAATGCCGGAGGAATTCTGGGAGGAATTACAAACGGTCAGGATATAGTTTTTAGAGTTGCAGTAAAACCAACACCTACTATCGCCAAGGAACAGGATTCAATCAATTATAATACGGGTGAAGAGGTAAAACTAAGAGTGAAAGGACGCCATGATCCCTGCATAGTTCCACGTGTGCTTCCTTGTGTCGAGGCTGCAGCTGCAATTGTTATACTGGATTATATGCTTTAGATATGCTCTTTAAAGAGGTATGGATAGATAATGGTACTTAATGCTTGTACCAATAAGGCGGAAATAAAATAATAAATGAGAGAAATAGATAATGGTTCTTAATGTTTTTGCAATAAGGTGGCAATATATCAATAAATGAGGAAATTAGATAATGACATTGTTGGAATATAGAGAAGAGATAGATAAGATAGATGCAGAAATTGTAAAGCTGTTGGAAGCTCGCTTTACCATTGTAGAAGCCATCGCAAAGATAAAAGAAGCTGAGGGATTGCCGATTGAAAACCAGGAGAGGGAAGCGGTTGTGTTAGATAGAATCGAAGAACTATCCGGGCCGCATCTGGCAGAACATAATCGCACGATATTTAGTCAGATAATTAAGTCAAGTAAGGAACACCAAGGTCGTTTCCTGCATTCTAAATACTAACTAAATACTAAAAATATTGAAGAATAAGTATCGAGGAAGTGGGTGATACAATGAAGATTCTTGTAATTAATGGACCAAATATAAACATGCTTGGAGTTCGGGAACCTGAGTACTACGGATATGAAACCTATGATGATTTAGTGGAAATGATTAGGAATAAGGCTCGGGAAATCTCAGAAAGAAAATACAATGAAGGTAAGACGGATTTAAAAAGCAAGGTTTTCGTGAGCTTTTTTCAGTCAAACCATGAAGGTGAATTGGTGGATACCATACAAAAGGCAAAAGGTGAATACGATGGAATTATAATCAATCCTGCGGCCTACACCCATACAAGCATAGCAATTTTGGATGCGCTTCAGACGGTGGATATCCCGGCAATTGAGGTTCACATCTCTGATCTAAACGCAAGAGAGGAATATCGTCAGATATCATATGTGCGTGAAGCCTGTGAGGCATGCATAATGGGGCAGGGGCTGGAAGGTTATTGTTACGCTTTAGACATGCTTTGCAACATAATCGATGAGAGTTAAATTGTGATGTGATATAATAAACTAAATGAGTATGAATGAAATTAAGTGCCCCCACTGTGGGAAAGTGTTTCAGGTAGATGAAACAGGATATTTAGATATACTGAGGCAGGTTAGAGACGACATCTTTGAAAGAGAGGTTGAAGGTAACCGTGCTCAGTTTGAGCGTGAAAAAAAGGCCGAGCTTAAGATAGCAAAGGCAGAGGCGGAGAGAGAAAAAGAGAGAGCACTTTCGGAGGCTGCAGAGGAACTCCATAAACTTCTTTCATCAAAGGATAGAAAAATCGCGGAGCTGGAAGGAAGAATTAAGGTCGGAGAAAGCGATAAACAGCTTGCAATCGTAAATGCCGTTAACGAAAAAGAAAAAGAAATAGCAGAGCAGGAAAAGAAGATAGATTCCCTAAAGGGAAAGATTGAGCTTGGAAAAAAAGAAAGCCAATTGGAACTTAAGTCCTTGACAGAACAGTACGAGGCTCAGTTAAAAAGCAAGGAAGAACAATACGAGGCTCAGCTAAAGATAAAGAACGAGCAGGTTGAATACTATAAGGATTTCAAAACCCGTCAGTCAACAAAGATGTTGGGTGAGAGCCTGGAACAACACTGTGAAATTGAGTTCAATAAACTGCGTGCCACGGGATTTCGAAACGCTTACTTTGAGAAGGACAATGATGCCAAGGAAGGTACCAAGGGAGACTATATCTATAGGGAATCCACGGATGATGGTATTGAAGTTGTTTCAATCATGTTTGAAATGAAGAACGAGATGGACACAACAGCAACCAAGCATAAGAACGAAGACTTCCTGGACAAACTCGACAAGGATCGCAAAAAGAAAAACTGCGAATATGCGGTTCTGGTATCCTTATTGGAAGCAGATAGCGATTTATACAATTCCGGAATCGTTGATATGTCTCACCGCTACGAGAAGATGTATGTAGTAAGACCTCAGTTCTTTATTCCGATTATTACACTTCTCAGAAATGCAGCCATGAACAGCATCAATGCCAGACGAGCATTAGAGGTTGCCAGACAGCAGGATATCGATGTGACCAATTTCGAAGAGAAAATGAAGAAATTCCAAGAAGGCTTCGGAAAGAACTATATGGCGGCTAGCAAGAAATTCGATGAGGCAATAAATGAGATTGATAAAACTATAGAGCATTTGGAGAAAGTGAAAAAGTCGCTTCTGTCTTCTGAAAACAATTTGCGTTTGGCTAACGATAAGGCTCAGGATCTAAGTATTAAAAAGCTAACTCGAGGGAATCCGACCATGAAAGCAAAATTCGCTGAAGCAAATAAGAACAGAAAGACCGATGAAGAATAGAATGGCCTAGTTGATAAACCATTATCGACTGCTGAAAGTATTTATTTAAAACTGATGAGCATATTTGCAATTGGGGACGTGCATTTGTCCCTGGATGAGAGAATAGAAAAACCTATGGATGTCTTTGGTCCCAGATGGGCCAATCATACCGAAAGACTTCGCGATAATTGGTTGGAAATTGTGGGGGAAGAAGACATCGCTATAATATGTGGAGATATTTCCTGGGGCCTGAGGCTGGATGAAGCCATGGCTGATCTTTTGTTTTTGGATAATCTTCCGGGAACCAAGACTATTACAAAGGGGAACCACGACCTTTGGTGGAATTCAGTAAGCAAGCTCAACAAAATCAGTGAAAGGATGACATTCCTGCAGAACAAGGCTTATCTGCTGGATGACGGTACGGCTATTTGTGGAACCAGAGGATGGATTTGTCCGGGCACTGAGGGGTTTGATGAACATGACAGAAAGATTTATGAAAGGGAAATTCTTAGACTTAAGATGTCGTTGGATGACGCTGTTTCCCGTGGCGCAAAAGAAATAATTGCAGCCCTTCATTATCCGCCAAGCAATGACAAGTTTGAGGCTTCGGGATTCACAAACACTCTGGAAGAATACGGCGTGAAAACCTGCGTTTACGGTCACCTTCACAGTAAGGATGCTTTTAAAAATGGGTATAAGGGAATATGGAACGGAGTTAATTACAAGCTGGTGTCTTTGGATTATGTTGAAGCAAAACCGGTTTTGATTAAATAGTATTAATTAACCAAAATCTTTCATCGGGTAAACAAAGATGTGACTTACCTGAGGAATAAGAAGAAAACGAATTAAAATGACAGAGGAGAAGAGTAATGGATAAAAAGAGAGCGATTCTAATAATACTCGATAGCATGGGCATAGGTGATTTGGCAGATGCTGCAAACTACGGAGATAAAGGCTCAGACACATTGAGTCACATTGTGAAGTGGTTCGATGAACACCAAGGTGAAAAGAGTGAAAAATACGGTGATTTCACGGATAAAAGAATAACCGGTGTGAAAATCGACGAGTTAGGGGAAGTTCCCGCATTTGAAATACCTGAACTATCAAAGTTGGGACTCGGAAACATCAATAGTTCCAATCCGGGAATAGACCGGTTCGCAGTTGAACATCCTGAAGGTGCTTATGGAAAGCTCAGAGAATTATCAAAGGGTAAAGACACTATTACAGGTCACTGGGAGATTTGCGGTATAGAAACACCGACTCCCTTTAAGACTTATCCCGATGGTTTTCCTGAAGAATTCATTAAAACATTTGAGGAGAAGATTGGTGTAGAAGTGCTTGGAAACTATCCTGAATCCGGAACAGTAATAATTGAAAACCTGGGACCAGAGCACGAAGCCACGGGAAAACCAATCGTATATACATCCAGCGATAGCGTATTCCAGATAGCTGCAAATACTGCAGTGATTCCTTTGGAAAAACTTTATTGGATGTGTGAGACCGCCAGAGAACTTCTCCAAGGCGAATGGGCGTGCGGAAGGGTAATCGCCAGACCTTATATCATAAATGAGAAAGGTGAGAGGGAAAGAACCAGTGACCGCCATGACTACGCTGTAAGTCCACCGGAGGAGACTTTGTTGGATAAGGTCAAAGCAGCTGGGAAGACAGTTTACTGCGTAGGTAAAATAAATGACATCTTTAACGGATGCGGTGTTACTGATACAGTGCACACGGATAATAATATGGATGGCGTAGATAAAACGCTTGAAGCGATGAATCAAGTGGAAGAGGGATTCATTTTCACAAACCTGGTTGACTTTGATTCCCAATATGGACATCGCCGCGACCCTGAGGGATACGGAAGAGCAATCATGGAATTCGACAATAGATTACCTGAGATAAAAGCAGCTATGAGGCCAGGGGATATTCTGATTCTAACTGCAGACCACGGTAATGACCCGACATGGACCGGTTTCGATCATACCAGAGAACATATACCTTGTGTATTCTATGGAGAGCCAATCAAACCGGGAGTTGAATTCCATACACCAAATACATTCGCAAACATCGGAGCAACAATAGCTGACTATCTCGGAGCAGAAAAGCTAAGCATAGGCGAGAGCATGCTGGCGGAGATAAGCAAATAGACTAAATAAAAATAATAAAGGAAATCAAAAGGAGAATCCTATGAGCTTCAATATGAATGAAGTCATCACCAAGAAACGAGATGGTGGAAAATTAACCGAAGAAGAAATCAAATACTTTGTAAATGGATATACAGATGGAAGCATACCCGACTATCAGGCTGCGGCGCTTTTGATGGCTATCTTTTTTCAGCATATGGATGAAGAAGAAACTTTAGCTTTGACACGTGCCATGAAAGACAGCGGAGATACAGTTGACCTTTCGTCAATTTCCGGAATCAAAGTGGACAAGCATAGTACGGGTGGAATCGGAGATAAGATAACCTTGATTGCAGGACCACTCGCAGCTGCATGTGGCGTGCCAATAGCAAAAATGAGTGGACGTGGGTTAGGCTTCACTGGGGGAACTATCGATAAGCTTGAATCCATTCCGGGATTTCAAACCACACTTGCGCCTGCAGAATTCTTTAAACAAGTGGAGGAAGTAGGTATTTCTCTAATAGGTCAGAGTGGTCATATTGCTCCTGCAGATAAGAAGCTTTATGCTCTTAGAGATGTAACAGCAACGGTTGCAGACATTAGTTTAATAACATCAAGTATCATGAGCAAAAAACTTGCTGCCGGTTCGGATGCTATCGTTTTGGATGTTAAATGTGGAAAAGGCGCATTCATGGAAAACGAAGAGGAAGCTGCCAAATTAGCTGAAACAATGTGTAAAGTCGGAAACCTGGCAGGTAAGAAAACGGTTGCAGTTCTCACCGACATGAACCAGCCTCTGGGCCATGCGGTTGGTAACGCAATAGAAGTAATCGAGGCGATTGAAACACTAAAGGGTCGCGGTCCAAAGGATGTAACTGAACTATCCATTTACCTGGCAGGCTGGATGGTTTACCTTGGAAGAATAGCATCTACTCATGAGGAAGGACAAAAGATGGTTCGGGATGCTTTGGAATTAGGAAAGGCTCTAAGCATTTTCCGAAGATTGATAACTTCCCAGGGTGGAAATCCACGTGTCGTCGATAATTACAATCTGCTTCCTCAGGCAGCTCATAAGGTTGACATGTTTTTCAACAAGGAAATGCTTTCGGGAATTTCTTCTGATGGAGTTAATACTGCTGCACCGGAAGATGCAGTTTATTATGTTTCAGAGATTGATAGCCAGAGAGTAGGAATATGCTCTCAGAGAACCGGTGCCGGTCGCGCAGTGAAGGAAGATCCAATTGATCCGTCTGCAGGTGTAATTGTTCATAAGAAAATTGGCGATGAGGTTAGACTAGGCGACAAGCTTGCCACTTTCTGTGGAAATAATGAAGATAAGGTTTATATCGCCATTAATGAAGCCGCTAATATCTTTACATTTAGCTCAACGAAAACGGAACCTCCTGCATTAATAAAAAGGACAATAGAGTAGAAGCTACTTGAGTTTTCCAATGCCCTTATGTTGTTAGATAATGACATAAGGGCATTTTTACGAAATAGGCTAGAAGAAAGGAATCTCATCGTGATTAATAAAGGAAAGAAAGACAATAAGTTTAGATTAAGCACCGGAAGGAATGCTTTGTTAAGAAAAGTATCTCGGCTGGTTTTGCTCGTGGTTATAATAACTTCGCTTGGATGGAATTGGGCCTTAGATCCAAATATACATCTTTCCTATTTACAAGGTATCGATGAAGTATATGCCGACGATGGTGGACAGGAGTGGAATTATTATCGTTATGATGATTCTAATAATGCAGTGGTCAATCGACCCACTCCAACCGATGGCGCACTAACTGCGGAGAAATGGTCTGTCAAGTTTGGTGACGGTGTGCAGGATTCGACCATGACCGGAATCATGACGACGCCTACCATGCCTATTATCGTTAATGGCAAAATGTATATTGGGCTTAACAAACAAATCCTGGAGATAAACAAAGAAACCGGGGCTGTTGTTAGACGAAGTGAAACGCTGTCTGACAATTTGGGGTATGCAATGAATCCGCCTCTCTATGCGGACGGTAAAATCTTTATCCAGGCTGCCAACGGAAAAGTTTGCGCTGTTGATGCTAATTCCTTCAAGCTTCTTTGGACAGCGCAAGCCACAACCAAGGGACAAACCTTAAGCCCGCTATCCTATCGAAAAATAAACGGGAAGGGATACGTATATACAGGAACATGGACCGGGGATTCATCTAACGGTTCATATTTTGCAATGACTACGGATAATTCAAACGTAAATGGGGGAGTTAAAAAAGCTGCTTGGGAGATTACTCATAAGGGGGGATTCTATTGGGCAGGAGCATATGCCACCAACAATTATATCGTAATAGGAAGCGATGATGGGGTGCCGGGTGCAGGAGGAAAATCAACGCTTTATTCTATAAACCCGGTAACGGGAAAGCCTATAGATACTATTAATAGCATTAATGGTGATATTCGCTGTACCATTATTTACGAGAATGGCAGTGTCTATTTTACCACCATGGCAGGATACATTTATAAAGTAGAAATAAGCCAAAATGGAAAATTCGGAAAAATCACCAGTTTGAGACTTGCGGATAAATCCCTCGGCGCATCTGTTATTTACAAAGGACGTATTTATGTGGGTGTGGCAGGTCAGGGTGGAATATATAGCTCCGATGGTGGACATACTTTGGCGGTGGTAAAGGATAATGGAAATAATCTTCAAAAGCTATATTCAATTCCGGTGAAGGGTTATCCCAGATCTGCGCCTTTGATATCCACTGCATATGAGGGGAAGGATTTTGATGGTGACGGGAAAGCAGATGGAAGAGTTTATGTCTATTTCACATACAATGCACCTCCCGGAGGAGTATATTGTATTTTTGATGAACCAACATGGACCAAGCAAAGCGATGTGAAGTTTAGCAATAAAGAAGCGGAGCTTTTCATTCCGGGAGACGGGAAAAAACAGTATTGCATAAGCACAATAGTCGCAGACAAAACGGGAACTCTGTACTATAGAAATGACAGCGCATATATGTTTGCGTTGGAATCCAGCGAATTGGCGCTTACGAGTTTATCAGTTTATGCCGGAACCGGAGGAAACGAATTGACTGTTTCTCCCGCCTTTGATAATAGGATATCCGATTATGAGGTGGTGACACCGTCTTCTGAGAAGAGCGTAACTGTGGAAGCGGATGCAGTTTCCGGGGCGACGATAAAGATAAATGATAAAAGCGCATCTGGATCAGGCATGGTAACTGTACCCATTAACGATGCAGTTACAAAAGTCCCCATTCGTGTATCAAAGGACGGAAAAACCAGATTATATAATGTGAGTGTGAGGAAGAAAGGTGTAGACACAGGTCTCTCGTATTTAGCGACGAACGCTAGTAACGGCAAAGGGATAGAAAATCGTCCGATGACGCCAGGTAGCTTTTCCGATTCTGTTAAGGAATATTCGTTTAACTGGCTTGAAGAAAACCTAGCGCAGAAGTTCTATAACCTTTGGGCTTTGCCTAACGATGAGAATGCAAAGATAAAAGTCATTGCCGTTTCAAATACCAAGGTTGCTACAAATGAACTTGTAGAAACCAAGGGTAATGGACGCTATCCGATATACTACGACGATCCATCAAAGAACGTAATTGTTAAAATAGAAGTTACTTCCGAGGATGGTACAACGAAAAAAACATACGACATCATTATTCAACGGACAGAAGTGGATATGAATATAGAGGATACGGATGACTCGAAGGAGTTGCCTTCATCTGTCTGGAAACGTCTCTACGGAAACGGTCGTTACGATACCATGAAGACTATTGTTGACGAAGGATTCACAAAGACCGGTGGTACAGTTGTTGTGGCAACAGGTGCAAATTTTAAGGATGCATTAGCCGCATCGGGATTTGCAGGTTTATTTGATGCGCCGATCGTTTTAACCGATGGTTCTAATCTGTCTAATCAGGCGAAAAGCATTCTTCAGAGGCTTAAGCCTAACCAGGTGTATGTGGCAGGGGGAACCTTTGCTGTAAAGAATCAAGTGCTATCGCAAATCTCATCTGCCACAGGTTTGCCTTCATCTAAGGTTAAGCGAATCTCGGGACAAACCTCCGCAGGGACAAGCGCCGAACTTGCCCTGGAAGGAAAGGGAAAGTGGTCTAATGAAGGCATTGCTATAATAGCAACAAATAAATCCTTTAAAGACGCGCTATCTGTTTCTCCGATTGCCTATTATAAGAAATACCCTGTGCTACTGGCGGACAACGGAAAGACCCTATCAAAAGAAGTGATTAATGCGCTTAAGAACCTTGGAATAAAGGAGGCTATCATTGTCGGAGGAGAAGGTGCCGTTTCCAAAAATGTTGTAAACCAGCTTGTAGATGTTGGGATTGGTTTAAAGAAGAGACTAGGCGGTGCGAATGGCGCAGAGACCAGTGCTATTATTGCCAAATGGGGAATAGAGAATGGTTTGTCGGCAAACAGAATCGGAGTAGCCACGAGCCAGAACTTCCCGGATGCACTTGGTGGTGCAGCGCTTTGTGGACACAACGGAGCGGTTCTTATTCTTGCAGATGATAAGACAATGCTTAATACAACGTTCCCAACAGGGTACAGGGATGGAATTAGCAAGGGTTATGTCTTTGGAGGAAACTTCGCAGTAGGGATCAAAACCTGGAATGCGCTTGTTAGGAGTATTAGGTAATGTGATAGAACTAATGAGGGAATAGAATCAATCATTAAAAAAGGGCAGGAGATTTCTCTCTGCCCTATTGTTTTATTTCTTAGCCTTAGGTGCTGCTTTCTTTGCTGCAGGTTTTTTCGGAGCTGCTTTCTTTGCTGCTGGTTTCTTAGCTGCTGGTTTTGCGGCGGCCTTAGGAGCAGCTTTCTTAGGAGCGGCTTCTTCAAATACAATCTCTGCATCAGCGCTGTTCTTAATTACGGACTTTATTCCGTTTACTGCTGATGGTTTTCTCTTGTAAGCTTCGCTAACTGCGAGAACTTGACCATTTCCGGCTTTCAGACGGAAACGGAAATTGTTTTTGGAATCCTTATAAATCTCGAATTTAGAACCCTTTTCTTTTTTGAATTCCGCCAGTGTTTGGTCTTCGATCTTTGCTGAGGCAACGTTCTTTTGCCATGCTTTAACAGCCTTTTTTGCAGCTGCTTCGTCGGCGAAGAAATCATCTCCGGATGCAACAATTAATCCGTTAGCTGCCTTCAAATCAAATCGAAGACCTTTCTTGCCTTTTTTGATGATGAATTTTCCCATGGGACTCCTCCAAAATATGAATCAGAAAAAGATATATCTATTAAAACAATAATACTAGGTAATGCTTGAAATATCAAGTGTTTTGAGTATAAAAAATAATTGATTAACTTGAACTTAAATGAATCATATGATATTTTTGATTTAGTAAATAGCGTTTTGAACCGGAAGGATAAAAAAATGAAAGCAAAATTTTCAACGTATTTGGATGGATTGGCAGATGATATTAAGTCACTCGTTGCAATCCTGGGGGAACACTACGATTATGTAAGTGCGTTATCAACAGACTCAAACGGATTGATAGTTAGGATTTCGCAAAGACAGAAAAGCGTTTCAAATCAAACTATAACAACTGAAAGAGGAACTGTAATCAGAGTATGTAAGAATGGCCTCTATAGTGAGTATGCGTTTAATGAAATGCATGGTGAAACTCCGGAGGAACTGGCAAGCCATATCATGAAAGAACTGGACGCACAGTTTGAATTATTAAAAATCACTGCCACGGAAGTATATGAAACAGATATACTAAGCGATGAACCTTTGGAACTCCTGGTAGAAAAAGAAACAGAAACAATGCCGGAAGATGTGAATGTAAAGGATTTAGTTGATTTGTTTACGCAAATTTCAGATTCCGGAATTGAAGCAGCTGAAAATGCTGTGGAATGTATCGTTACAGGCCAAAGCACACATGTATGCAAAATGTTTATAACGAAAAATAGATTCCTTCGTCAGAGTTATGTTTATTCGGAAGGTACTGTGGTCATAATCTGTAATCGCGACGGTGAAAACAAGGTGTCATTTGAAGGTGTTTCGGGAATTCAAGGACCGGAGATTCTTTCGGGGCTTAAAGACGTGGTTCTCAAAGTCGCCAAGAAGACAACGGAAATGCTGGATGCAGATAGAATTGTTCCTGGGGAGTATGACATTATTACAGCTCCTGAGGTCACCGGTCTAATCGCTCACGAAGCTTTTGGTCACGGTGTAGAAATGGACATGTTTGTAAAAGGAAGGGCGCTTGGCGCGGAGCATATTGGTAAGAGAGTAGGGTCAGACCTTGTGACAATGCATGAAGGTGCTCTTTGCGAAGAAAGCGTAGCAGCCTATGTCTTCGATGATGAGGGAGTTTTGGCTGGTGATGTAACCGAGATTGAAAATGGAATTCTAAAGACCGGAATCTGTGACTCCTTGGCAGCTCTCAGGCTTGGTATAGAACCAACAGGAAACGGAAAGAGAGAGAACTATTCACATAAAGCATATACCAGAATGACGAATACGATTTTTGATTCGGGAACAGATACGCTGGATGAAATGATTAAATCGGTTGACTTTGGTTATTTGCTGGAAGGAATGGAAAGCGGAATGGAGGATCCCAAACACTGGGGTATCCAATGTATTGTAAGCCGCGGTTATGAAATCAAAGACGGGAAACTGACAGGAAAGATGGTATCCCCTGTAGTTATGACGGGATACGTTCCTGACTTGCTGGGATCAGTCACTATGGCAAGCACCGATAGAGTGGTTCCCGGAAACGGAGGTTGCGGTAAAGGTCATAAAGAATGGGTGAAGGTCGCAGACGGCGGTCCGTACTTAAAGTGCCGTGCGCGTTTGGGTTAAAAGCTTGGGCGATTAGCAATCATTCAGTTTTTGACAATTGATGGAGAACGTTTTTAATGACTAAAATTGGAGGATATATGGACAAAATCAAAGAACTACTCGCTGCTTCCGCTGCAGACGATTATGAAATAGAAGAAATAAAAGAATCCGGTTGGGAGTTTTACTTCATTCGACACAAACTCGATCAGAATAGAGCAAAGGATGTTACCAGCGTAAAGATAAAAGTCTTTAAAAAACTTGAAGAGGGTGAATTCCTTGGTAGTGCAGTTGGAACAATTCCACCAACGGCTACAGAAGATGAGATAAAGGTGCTGATAGACAATCTGGTTTATCAGGCAGGCCTCGTTAAAAACCCCTACTATGAATTGAATGGTGCGTCCGAGGCAGAAGTGGAATTAGGCGCAGATTCAGAAGTTGGAGTAGATATAGTTGACAATGATTGCGCTAAAGTCAGCATGGATATCCAGAAAACTTCGCGCGATTATATTGAAACGTTTGCTGCTATTCCGGAGACAGAAACAGAGTTTTTAAACTCATATGAAATCTTTGTCAGCAGGAAAGAGAAACACTTCATGAATTCCCGTGGGATTGATATTTGTATGGAGTATCCAACATCAATGATTGAAGTGGTTACCAATGCAAGAACGGATTCGAAAAATGACACAGCCGATTCAGAAAGCGGATTAGGGCACAATGAAATCGAACTTTACCGTATATATAATAGAGGA
>CADBSP010000139.1 GCA_902797405.1 uncultured Eubacteriales bacterium
AAATTCGGCTCTTCTGAACTACAAAGAATTAGTAGACAATTACCTAAAAATAAACGATTGGCGTGTAAAGGAAAATTCCACAGTAACTTATTCTGTTGGAGGACTTATCCTGTCCAATTCGGGAGCAATCACAGCCAACTATTGGCTAAGTGAAGTTTATGATGAGGAAATTGCAGAGGCACATAGATCTACTGCCATTCATATCCACGACATGTCAATGCTCACAGGCTACTGCGCCGGTTGGAGCTTAAAACAGTTAATTCAGGAAGGGCTCGGGGGAGTGCCCGGAAAAATAACATCTGCACCTGCTTCTCATTTATCAACCCTTTGCAACCAGATGGTGAATTTCCTTGGAATCATGCAGAATGAATGGGCAGGAGCCCAGGCCTTCTCTTCCTTTGATACATATCTGGCTCCATTCGTAAGAGTGGATAAGCTGAATCAAAAGGAAGTAAAGCAGTGCATTCAGTCCTTCATCTATGGCGTGAACACACCGAGTAGATGGGGGACGCAGGCACCATTCTCCAACATCACTCTGGACTGGACAGTTCCAAATGACCTAAAGAACCTTCCTGCCATAGTAGGCGGAAAGGAAATGGACTTCACCTATGGTGACTGCCAGAAGGAAATGGATATGGTAAACAAAGCCTTCATAGAAATCATGATAGAAGGCGATGCCAACGGCCGCGGATTCCAGTATCCAATCCCGACATATTCAATCACAAACGATTTCAATTGGGAGGAAACAGAGAACAACAAGCTCCTCTTTGAAATGACGGCTAAATACGGAACTCCGTATTTCTCCAACTATATAAACTCCGATATGGAGCCGAGCGACGTTCGTTCCATGTGCTGCAGATTGCGCCTGGACCTTAGAGAACTGAGAAAGAAATCCGGCGGTTTCTTCGGCTCTGGAGAATCCACAGGATCCATCGGCGTTGTAACAATCAATATGCCCAGAATCGCTTATCTGGCAGAGGATGAAAAGGACTTCTATAAGAGGCTTGATAAACTAATGGATATTTCCGCAAGAAGCCTTAAGACAAAGAGAATCGTCATTACTCAGCTTTTGGAACAGGGCCTCTATCCATATACAAAGAGATACCTGGGCTCATTCGATAACCACTTCTCAACCATCGGACTAGTTGGTATGAATGAAGTCGGACTAAACGCTAAATGGCTCCGCGCGGATATGACTGATGAGAGAACGCAGAAGTTCACTCAGGATGTACTTAACCATATGAGAGATCGACTTTCCGATTATCAGGAGAAATACGGCGACCTCTACAACCTGGAAGCAACACCTGCGGAATCAACATCCTACAGATTTGCCAAACACGACACAGAGGAATTCGGCGACATTATCACCGCCAATATGGATGGAACGCCGTATTATACAAATTCCTCACACCTCCCTGTTGGCTATACAGAGGATATCTTCTCTGCCTTGGACATTCAGGATGAACTTCAGACACTCTATACATCGGGAACCGTATTCCATGCGTTCCTGGGAGAAAAGCTTCCTGATTGGAAGGCTGCAGCAAATCTGGTCAGAAAGATTTCAGAGAACTACAAACTTCCTTATTACACAATGTCACCGACATATTCCGTATGTAAGAATCACGGATATATAGCAGGAGAACACTTCACCTGTCCGGAATGCGGCGGAAAAACTGAGGTATACAGCAGAATCACAGGATACTATCGTCCCGTCCAGAACTGGAATGACGGAAAGAGTCAGGAATATAAGGACAGGCTCACATATGATGTAGCTCATTCACACCTGACACATAAGGGCCCAAAGGAAACACTGACATCAAAGCCCAATCCTGCACATCTTATGATGGAGACAGAGGTTGCATCTCCTAACGTAAATACGGAAGAAAGTAGAGCGATTAATACTCCTAAGGCAATGCTCTTTAAAACTCCGGTTTGCCCTAACTGCAAAGTAGCCATTAGCATCCTGGACGACGCCGGAGTCGAATACCAGGAAATTAACGCAAATGAAGCAGCTGACCTAGTGAGCAAATTCGGAATCATGCAGGCGCCGACCCTCGTATTCGTAGATGGTGACGACCACTATGAAAAGTATTCCGGAGTATCCGACATAAAAGGTTGGCTTAGCACCAAACACTAAAATTAATACATCTTAATTCGGGACGGTTCCTTGCCAGGAACCGTCCCTTTTGTTACAATCGTATTTGCCTAAAGTAAGTTGCGATGGGATTGAATTCGCAAACCGGCAGGAAGAGCATTACCGGCACTCAAAGCATTACGGACAGGCAAAGTATTACAGAATGAAAGGAGTTGATTAAGATGCTAAAATTGGATCAGGTTAAGCAGGACCTTCCCCAAATTATAGCTAAACTCAAAGAGGCAGGTGAGTCCCTTTGACCTGGCTGGTCTAAGGAATAAACTTGATGAACTGGCGGCAGCCTCCGAGGATCCGAACTTCTGGTCCGACCAGGATAAAGCCCAGAAGATATTAAAAGAAAAGAAAGCAATAGAAACTACAGTAGGCCAGTACGATTCTTTGCTGGAAGGTCTGGAGGAAATCCCCGACCTTATGGAAATTGCAGAGGAACTGGACGATGAGGATGAAGCGGATAAAATTCTGAATGACTTTGGCAAGCTTGCTGAGAATGTGGAATCCTTCAGGCTTACGGCTTTGCTGGACGGAAAATATGACCACAACAGCGCCATCCTTTCCGTACATGCGGGAGCGGGCGGAGTGGAGGCCATGGACTGGGCCCAGATGCTTCAGCGTATGTATATGAGATGGGCGGATAAACGAGGATATAAAGTCAGCGTCACCGACCTTCAGGACGATACAGAAGCAGGCATCAAAAGCTGCACCATGATCATAGAGGGAACCAATGCCTATGGATACCTAAGACGTGAGAACGGAGTGCACAGACTGGTAAGAATATCCCCGTTTAACGCAGCGGGTAAAAGGCAGACGTCCTTTGCTTCAGTAGAAGTCATGCCGGAAATAGAAGACGACATCAATATAGAAATCGACCCGGGGGATCTTAGAATTGACACGTATCGCAGCAGTGGTGCCGGGGGCCAGCACGTAAACACAACCGACTCCGCCATTAGAATTACACACATTCCAACCAATATAGTTGTTACATGTCAGAACGAAAGAAGCCAGCATCAAAACCGAGAAGTCGCAATGAGGATTTTGATGTCCAAGCTGGTGGAACTGGCGGAACGCGAGCAAAAGGAGAATCTAAAGGAACTGAAAGGCGACTTTTCACAGATTGCTTGGGGCTCGCAGATTCGCTCCTACGTTTTCCAGCCGTATACTATGGTTAAGGACCACAGAACCAATGCAGAGGTTGGAAATGTAGCAGCCGTAATGGACGGTGATCTGGATTATCTGATAAACGAAGAATTGAAGGCGAAGATATAGCGCCTAAAAAGAATAATAAAGGGGGGCTTTAGAGCGCTTTAGAGCGAAAAGCTCCCTTTTTTCTAAGTGTATTTTCTATTGCATAAATAATTCAATATGATATAATGAGGTAAGTTAATATTTTAACAAAAACGCTCAGG
>CADBSP010000140.1 GCA_902797405.1 uncultured Eubacteriales bacterium
ATTTCTGCAATTTCCAGTTTTCCGGTTACTTTAACCACCACCTGGTACTGGTCTTCATATACGATTTCTCCACCGGGATCATTTGTATACACAACATAGAAAGGATGATTGTATCTTTCCAGGAGCCACATGAGCGGACCCATCATCTTCATCATCTCATCCGCATTTTCTGTTTTGAAATAGCAAACCACGTTCTCCTGGTTTTTACATTGCGGCGGCCAAGGGAGTTTTTCTGCAAACCACGAATCTATTTCTCTAAACAGACCTTCATCCTCTTCATCCATTTCCTCATTTCTAAGCATCTCCATGCACATACTGAAAACGCCTCTTCCGGTCATGGTGTTCTTTACTAATTCTCTTCCCTGAATTCTCACGTATTTAAACTTCATGGCCTTGTGAAATCTCCTCTACTTATATTAACAAAAATCCAACTGCAACACATTGTTCCTAACTACCTACATGATTATAGGCTTCATGATTATAGGCTTCATGATTATAAGCCTCATAAATCATATGCTTCACAATTATAAGCCTCATAAATAATGCGCTTCATGATTATAAGCCTCATAAATCATATGCTTCACAATTATAAGCCTCATAAATAATGCGCTTCACAATTATCAGCTTCATAAATAATGCGCTTCATAACAGCATAATCATCTTTTATTATTATATAATAAAAACCTATATCATATAATAGCTTTTGAAAAACAATATTGCAAATACTTATCAACCCTTGTAATATTAATTCGTCATGAACGATAAACACGATTTAACCACAGGCCCAATAATACGAAAGCTATTATGGTTTTTTATACCGATCGCAGCAGGCTCCATATTGCAGCAACTCTATAATGCAGTTGATGCCTTTGTTGTATCCAGATATGTAGGAACTGCCGCATTGGCTGCTGTCGGAGGAAGCGCTGCCAGAATCATGGAATTCCTGATAGGATTCTGTGTGGCTCTATCCAATGGTGCCGCTGTTATTATCGCGCAGCGTTTTGGCGCAAAGGATTTTGATGAAGTAAAAAAAGCCATTCATACATCATACCTCTTCTGTGGATTATTAGGCCTCGCACTTTCTGCACTAGTCTTAGTGTTTACAAATCCGCTTTTAACATTGCTTAAAACTCCTGCTGATACCTTTAGCGAATCCGCTGCATATCTACGCATTGTTTTCTTTGGTGCCTCATTTACCTTACTTTACAACATGGGAGCTTCCGCACTTAGATCGCTTGGGAATTCCAGGTTTCCATTTATTTGTTTGGCCTTCACATGCGTTTTAAACTCATTACTTGATATTCTGTTTGTTGCAGTATTCAGATGGGGAGTAAACGGCGCAGCGTGGGCGACAGTAATATCCCAGGGATTGAGCGCTATCCTTGTAACCTGGGCACTCATCAAAAATGATGCGGCATTTAGATTTTCATTTAGAGATCTTAGAATCGCCAAAGACATCCTATCCAGGATGATGAAGATTGGCATCCCCGCAGGCTTACAGGCTTCAATGTACAGTGTTTCAAACATTATACTTCAAATAGGAATCAATCTTTTAGGAACTGTCGTTGTTGCTTCCTGGTCCATGAGTGGCAAGGTGGATGGCCTCTTCTGGGTTTGCTCCAATGCCTTCTCTGCAGCAGTCTGTACCTTTGTTGGTCAAAACTACGGTGCAAACAAAATCGACAGAATAAGGATTTGCGTAAAGAAGGGTTTTCTTGTTTTTCTTGGGATGACCATCGTTATGTGCGTTGGAATACTGGCTTTGGCCAGACCAATCGTAGGCATTTTCACATCTGACACTGCTGTAGTAGAAACCACCAGATATATTATTTTCTTCTTTGTTCCAACCTACGTTCTTTGGATAGTAATAGACATGCTATCAGGAGTAATGAGAGGTCTGGGCGATACGCTTATTCCGACTATAATAACAGGTGTGGCAATCTGCGGATTCAGAGTTTTATGGGTGCTTACTATCTATCAACTCTACCCGAGTCTGTTTGTCATATGCCTTTGCTATCCACTCTCCTGGCTCCTCGGAGATATCGGCATATTCATTCATTATAAGAGAACCCCTCTTCTCAAAGACAGAAACTGATAATATTTTCTATGAAAGACATTATTGGACATAAACAATTGCGGTTTTCTGAAATGCAGACGCCATTTTTGCTATTCCGCTATATGCAAGTCCTGCAGCATAGACGTAAACCGCTAATACCGGAGACTTCATTATAGTTCCGCTATACACAATCGCTATGGCGAATAGTATGCTGATGACGCCATGTGCCATTGTTATTTTCCAATGTGTAGATCCTACCTTCCTTGAATCGGTTGCGTTTAATACTTCTATCACACCTGTTACCAGTTGAAGTATCGCTACGTAAAGAATTCCGATTTGAACTCCGTGATTTGCTACAATATAAGTGAATACTCCCAGGTCTAGCATTAGAATCGCTCTATATAATTCCGACCTGCCTCCCACCATGTTTCTCGCCATAGTGAAATAGTAACCTAAGCCCTTTGCTCCAGCGACAAAGAATCCCACGGTCAGTATAAACAAAACTATGCCGATTCC
>CADBSP010000141.1 GCA_902797405.1 uncultured Eubacteriales bacterium
GAGTGCACCTCATAGGGGCATCTCACAGAAATATATTTTGAAAGAAGGAAGTTAAAATGCAGGAGAGACTAAAACACATTTTAGAAGATGCAAAAGCCCAATTAGAAGCTGCGCTATCTGAAAAAGATACTGAGGATATCAGAATAAAATTCCTCGGTAAAAAGGGAGAAATAACAGAAATCCTGAAATCCATGGGAAAACTGGCCCCGGAAGAAAAAAAGGAACTAGGCAAAACTGCAAACGAGGTGAAGGAACAAATCACAGCATCCATCGCCAAGAAGGCTGCCGAGTTAAAATCCAAAGCAAAGGAAGGCAGACTGAAAGCAGAGAGAATCGATGTTACAGAGCCGGGTGTAAAAGTAAGAATCGGAACCAAGCACCCTGTTACCCAAACTATCGAAGAAATCACTGAGTTCTTTAGAACCCTGGGGTATTCCGTATATGAAGGACCGGATATCGACACCGTCTTCAATACTTTTGATGGATTAAATTCTCCACCGACACATCCTGCCAGAGACTTAACGGATACTTTCTATATAACTCCTGACATAGTCCTGAGACCTCATACATCTTCTGCCGAAATCCGTGCAGAAGAGGGACTTCCTGTGCCATATAAAATCGTTATTCCGGGACGTTGCTATCGCTGTGACACGCCGGATGCTACTCACTCCCATACATTCCACCAGGTGGAAATGATGGTAATCGGTGAGGACATTACTATGGCAGACCTAAAAGGAACACTGGACATGATGGCAAAGAAACTCTTTGGTCCGGAAACAAAGACAAAGTTCAGACCGCACCATTTCCCATTTACAGAACCATCTGCAGAAATGGACGTAAGCTGTTTCAAATGCGGAGGCAAAGGCTGCAATGTATGTAAGGGAAGCGGTTGGATTGAAATACTCGGTTGTGGCATGACCCATCCACACGTTCATAAGGCAGGCGGAATTGATACGGATAAGTATACGGGATTCGCCGTTGGAATGGGTGTAGAGAGAATCGCCATGCTGAAATACGGTATAGACGACATCAGACTTCTCTACGAAAACGATATGAGATTTATAGATCAATTCAAATAATGGAATCATTTGAAAAAGCATTTATAATCATTTGAAAAAGCACATAAAAGCATTTTGAGTAGAGAAAAGTTCAAACTGGAGGACTAAGAATAAGATGTTAGTATCGATTAATTGGTTAAAAGATTATATAAACGTTCCTGCGATGGACGAGCCATTCGCAAAGACCTTCGCGGATAAAATGATAATGAGCGGTTCAAATATTGAAACCGTTGAAGCTTTTGGAATCGGAAATACCGGAGTAAAAGTCGGAAGAATAGATAAGATAGAGAAGCATCCTCAGGCAGATAAGCTGGTAGTTTGCCAGGTTAATGTTGGGGAAGAAACAATCCCTGTGGTAACCGGAGCCGATAATATCTATGAAGGTGCCTTTGTTCCTGTAGCATTGGATGGCGCTCATATAGTTGGCCCGCTTCATGGTCAACCAAAGGTAGAAGGAGGCGTTGATATAAAGGCGGGTGAGCTTCGCGGAGTAGAATCAAAGGGCATGCTCTGCGGTCCTCAGGAATTGGGAATACCCGACAAGGCAGCGCCAATGAATTCCAAGGACGGCATTTGGCTACTTCCCGGAGATTGGAGCGATGCACTTGGAGAAGAAGTAGAGAAGGCTTTGGAACTGGAGGATGTTGTGATCGATTTCGAGATTACTCCGAACAGGCCCGATTGCCTCTCCATGCTTGGAATGGCAAGGGAAGCGGCTGCCACCTTTGATACAAGCTTCGAATATCCGGACACAAACTGCTCTAAGATAGACGAAAAAACACAAGACTATATTCAGGTAGAAGTGAATTCCGATATCTGCAAGAGATTTACAGCCAGAGTAATCAAGGATGTAAAAATCGAGCAGTCACCATGGTGGCTTCAGAAGCGTCTCATGTCTGCCGGAATGAGACCCATAAATAATATTGTTGATATAACCAATTTTGTCATGATGGAATATGGTCAGCCCCTTCATGCCTATGACATCAGAGGATTGGCTGGGAATAAACTCGTGGTTGACGTTGCATCAAAGGGAGATAAATTCACAACCTTAGACGGCACGGAGAGAGAGCTGGATGAAACCATGCTTATGATAAACGATGGTGAAAAACCGGTTGGTTTGGCCGGTGTCATGGGTGGACTTAATTCCGAGATACTGGATGACACCGAAGTCGTCGTTTTGGAAGTTGCAAACTTCGAGGCTTCATCCGTAAGACAGACATCCAAGAAACTTGGCCTAAGAACAGAATCATCCAGCCGTTATGAAAAGGGAATAGACCCGAATCTCTGCATGGACGCATCGGATAGAGTATGTAAACTCATTGAGATGTTGGACTGCGGAAAGGTTTTGGATGGAGTAATTGATATCTATAAAAAACCTGAGGTTGCGCCAACAGTAACAGCCAGGGTTAGCAGAATAAATAAGGTTCTTGGAACCGACCTAAGTCGTGAAGACATGGTTAAGATTCTGGAAGGCCTGGAAATGAAGGTAGAGGGCTCCGGTGATCAGATGATAGTAACTCCTCCTTCCGTCAGACAGGACTTATTGGAGGAGGTTGACTACGTAGAAGAAATTGCACGTATTTATGGATATGATAATCTTCCGAACACCTTGCCCGAACTCACAACCAAGGTAGAGAACTCCAAGAGTTGGGAGATGAGAGCGCTAGCCAGAGATCTGCTTTGCAGCATGGGAGCAAATGAAATCCAGACATTCTCATTTGTCAGCGACAAAGACTTCGATGCACTTGGAATAGATGAAGATTCCTGGGAAAGAGATACAGTTAAAATCATGAATCCCATGGGTGAAGATACCGCTGCAGTTAGAACTATTCTTATGCCGGGAATGATGGAAGTCCTGGCTAGAAACGATGCCAGAAGCATTCCTTATGTAAGAGCATTTGAAATAGGAACCGTATTCTCTAAAAATTATATCGATCCCAATGGTCTACCGGATGAAAGCTATGACCTAACCATAGGCGTTTATGGAAAAGACGAAAGCTTCTTCACTCTAAAGGGTATGATTGAAACGCTTTTGGAGGACATGGGTATCGATCAGGTGGAATTCGTTCCTGAATCCGAATACGGAACATATCATCCGGGACGCTGTGCCAGAATCGTAAAGATGGTAGATGGTCGTGGCGAAGACGGAAGCTTAACTATGGATGTTGAACTCGGTATCATGGGTGAGATTCATCCTGATGTTCAGGAAAATTATGACCTGGATACCAGAGTTTATGCTGCTGAACTTTTCTTTGATAAACTGGTGGATTATGCAAACAAAGAGATTCATTATGAGAAACCACCTCGCTTCCCGGCAATGGTAAGAGACATTGCGATGATTGTTGATGAGGATCAGTCGGTGCATCAGATAGAGAAGGTTATCCTGGAATCCGGAACAGAACTTCTAAGAGGAGTTGAATTGTTCGACGTATATCGCGGTGAGCAGGTAGGTGAAGGAAAGAAGAGCGTAGCATTTAGCTTAACCTATAGGCATGATGATAGAACTCTTACCGATGAAGAAACCGAGGCTGCGAACAGCCAGGTTGTTGCCGCACTTAAGGACAAGCTCGGAGCAGCAATTAGAGATAGCTAAAAATAGTATTATACAAAATCGATAAACCAAAATGATTTGGAGGAAAAGATGGGCAAGGTTACAGTAAACATTCACGGAAGAGATTATTTAATATCCGGGAATAAGACTGAAAGTGAAATTAAGAGAATAGCAAATAGGGTAGATGAAGAAATGGAAAGAATTGCCGAAGCATCTCCCATGACTTCCAGAGCCGATGTGGCGGTTTTGGCTGCTCTTCATATCGTTGAATCCATAGTTGATTCGGAGAACAGTATTAAAGAAGCCGAGAACAACAAACTGGAAGCAGAAGCTAAAGCTGCAGAATCCAAGATTAAGGATTACGAAGAGAAGATTAAAGAACTTCAGAATAAGGTTAACGAATACGAAAACAATTTCTTTGATCTTCAAATGGAAAACATAAAGTTAAAGGATGAAATAGAGAGACTAAAATAAAAAACCTAAAAGAGATAATCCTTGATACAGAAATAAACAGAATCGAGAAACTGTAATTAAGACTTATGAATGAATTTGCGCTAAAAGTATTGGAATACGATAAGATAATTAATATGCTGGCGGATGAGACAATGACCCAGCCCGGGCATGAAATAGCCAGCGGTCTCTTGCCGTTCGCCGAAGCGCATCAAATTAGAGATGAACGGGATGCCACCACTGAGGCAGCGTCCCTAATCCTGAGAAAAGGCCCGCTGCCCATCGGCGGGTTTTCGGATATAAGGAGAGAACTCTCGTTGGCTAAAAAAGGAGGGAGCCTCTCCATGAAGGAACTCCTTCTGGTGATGAGGAACCTTAAAATTGCAGGTGATATTGCAAGCTTTATGAAGAGTGAAGAAATCCCTGAACTTCCGATAATCAAAGGGATGACGGATTTGATAGCAGTCTTTCCGTCGCTAAAGGACGAGATCGATAGATGCATCATTTCCGAAGACGAAATGGCTGATACAGCCTCGCCTGAATTAAAGAGTATCCGAAGAGAAATAGGAAAGAAGAACGAGGAAGTCAGAGCCAGGTTGGCTAAGATGATTTCAAGCTCAGAGAATAGAACCTATCTTCAGGATTCCATCGTTACGATGCGTGGAGGTCGTTACGTTATTCCGGTTAAGCAGGAACACAGACAAAAGATTCCGGGCATGATTCACGATCAAAGTAAAGGCGGCCAAACACTCTTTGTTGAACCCCAGGCTGTTGTGGAATTAAACAATGCGTTAAGGGAATTGGAGCTGGCAGAGCAACAGGAGATTGCCAGAATCCTGGCTGAATTAAGCTCCAGAGTAGCGGAGCATTACGATGAACTTAGAAACAATCATGAACTAATAATCAAACTTGACTTCATCATGGCGAAGGGAAAACTTTCGTCTAAGATGGGCGGAGAGCCCGCGAGAATTAGCGGCTATCCCGAATACAATAAAGGGACGAGTTTTGATTCTGGCTCAGGAAACCGAAATGAATCATTTCCCGGAATGAGAACTTCTAGCAGTTGGAAGGAAGAGGATGAAGGAGTGCTTCTGTTATCGGAAGCCAGGCATCCACTTATAGATAGAGAAAAAGCGGTTCCCATTAATCTAACCCTGGGTGAGGATTACACAAGCTTGATAATCACGGGTCCCAATACAGGAGGAAAAACCGTAAGTCTAAAAACCGCAGGACTCCTTTCACTTATGGCCATGAGTGGGCTTCATATACCTGCATCGGCTAAGAGCAGCATTCCAATTTATAACGAAATCTTTGCTGATATAGGTGATGAACAAAGCATAGAGCAAAGCCTATCAACATTCTCTTCTCATATGAGAAACATTGTGGGAATACTGAAAAATGCGGATAATAAATCTTTGGTTCTTTTGGATGAACTGGGCGCAGGTACAGACCCTACGGAAGGCGCTGCATTAGCAATTGCAATCCTAGACAAACTAAGAGAAAAAGGCGTTTCGGTTTTAGCAACAACACATTATAACGAATTGAAAAAATACGCTCTCTCAACAGGAGGTGTAAGCAATGCGTCGATGGAATTCAATGTGGAGACGCTGTCGCCTACATATAGGCTTAAGATGGGAATCCCGGGTAAATCCAATGCCTTTGAGATATCGGAGAAACTGGGGTTGGATCCAAGCGTAATAGAGAGTGCCTCTAACCTGATTGAACGTGGGGACATGGAATTCGAAGAAGTGATTGGTACCCTGGAGGAAGACAGAAGACGTGCTGAATCGGATAGAGAGGAAGCAGAGCTCTTATTATCCAAGGCAAGAGCGAAGGATGAATATCTAAGTGAAAAAGAAAAAGATCTGGTTCAGAAGCGAGAAGATATTTTAAACAAAGCCAGAGAAGAAGCCAGAGAAATAATAAGAGAAGCAAAGGAGGCCAGCAAGGAAGTTCAGAAGGAAATCCAGAAAGAGCTTAAGAACCTCAGACGTGATGGTGGAGCATTCTCCGGAGTGGAAGGAAGAATTGCAGCATCCAGAGGCAGACTAACTTCATTAGAAGAACGTTATGCCGCCAGGACGGTTAAGCAGGTGAATAGTGATCCTGTAAGTGCCGAGGATTTAAAACCCGGGGATAGAGTAAAGGTATTAACGCTCGATCAGAACGGTGAAGTCCTATCCAAACCGGATAACAAAGGAGAGGTGACGGTGCTGGTTGGTTCACTAAAGGTGAATGTAGGGCTGGATGACCTGATGCTGATTAACGAAGGAAAGGATAGAAAGAAACCTGTTACAAAGGCAAAGGTTTCGGTTAAATCCAGTAAATCCATGACGGTATCTGCATCGATAAATGTTCAGGGAGAGAACCTACAGGATGCCCTCATGGATGTGGAGAAATATATAGACGACGTTTATATGGCCGGCTTAGAAAAGGTTACCATCATTCATGGACGGGGCGAGGGCATATTAAAGAATGGTATCAGAGATATGCTGAAAAGAAACAAACTTGTTAAATCCGCCAAAGCCGGTGTCTATAACGAAGGTGGCGA
>CADBSP010000142.1 GCA_902797405.1 uncultured Eubacteriales bacterium
AAAAATGAAAGCACTCCTTGGGAGTTGCCCTTCATGGGGATAAACCCCACAGGTCAACTCCAAGCAAGGAGTTTTTCATTTTCTTGGTTCATTGTATAGATTTCTCATAAGGCAATACTTTTATATACCCAAGCCTTTTTAAAATTTTATAGATTATGATGAAATCTTATTAAATAACCAAGCGTTTTATATATGGCCATTTTATCTGTAATAATAATCTATGACGCAGGTTTTGCACAGCAAACTAATTGACTTATTTATTCTCTGTTATAAGCGCATTAATTTCGCGTGCAAATTCCACCGGATTATCAATAGGGAGTCCGCTGATTAAAAGTGCCTGATTGTAGAGGAGATTTGCGTATCTGGAAACTTTGCTTAATCCGGAACCTTCTTTATCATCATCCGTATTTGCAGCTTTTGATTCGTAGAATGCCTTCTTCATAATAGAGAGTACTTCGTGATCCGGGTTTAATTCCAGTATGCGTTCTGCCTGGAACTGATTAGAATCAGCCATCGGCATTGAACGAAGTACTTTTTCCATTTCTAAAGAAATCTCACCTTTGTTTGTGATTGTGGCTGCTGAGCCGGTTAGACGAGGGGAGAGCTTTACTTCTGCAACCTTATCGCCCAGTGATTCCTTTATATAATCCAGAAGCTCTTTGTTTTCTTCTTCGGCCTTTGCCAGTTTAGCTTTATCTTCCTCTGTTTCATCCTGACTCATGTCCTCGGATAGGACTGACATAAACTGCTTATCTTTATAGTCCTGGGCCATCTGTATTACGAATTCGTCGACTTCGTCAGTGAGATATAGAATCTCATATCCCTTGGATTTTATATATTCAGTCTGAGGGAGTAAGTCGATTTTATCTACCGATTCACCGGAAGCATAGTAGATGAATTTTTGGTCATCCTTCATGCGTTCAACATATTCAGCCAAGGTCACAAGCTTCTTTTCGGAAGACGAATAGAATAGCACCAGATCCTGCAATGTATCCTTATGAATTCCAAAATCGTCGTATAGACCGTATTTTAATTGACGACCGAAGTTTCCAAAAAACTTTTCATAACCTTCACGATCATTCTTCAGGAAATCTTCTAATTCTCTTTTGATTTTCTTTTCCAGGTTCTTCTCTATATTTTTCAGTTGGCGGTTTTGTTGGAGGGTTTCTCTGGAAATATTCAGGCTGAGATCCTGACTGTCTACCAATCCCTGAACAAAGTTAAAGTAGTCCGGAAGAAGATCAGGACATTTCTCCATGATCATTACTCCGGAACTATAAAGAGTAAGACCTTTTTCGAAATCCTTTGAATAGTAATCGAAGGGTACATGGCCGGGGATAAACATCAATGAAGTAAAGCTGGATACACCTTCTACGCTGGTTCTTATAACCCTAACCGGATCCATGAAATCGCCAAATTTTGATTTATAATAGTCGTTATAATCCTCGTCTTTTACTTTGCTTTTTTGACGCTTCCATATTGGCTCCATGGTGTTTAGGGTATCATCGCCGAGCTTAATCGGATAGCGAATATAGTCGGAGTATTTTCTTACTAATTCTCGAAGAGTGTAATCTTCCAAATAGGTCGAATAGTTTTCTCCGTCCTTATCGTCCTTTAAGTGAAGAACAATTTCTGTTCCTGATTTCATTTTATGAAAGGAACTGGCGGACGCATTTAATGGTATTTCCTCGACAGTATATCCATCTGCACCGGAGCTTACCCATTTATAGATTTCATCGGAATTAAAGGCCTTGCTGGTTACAGTAACCAAATCAGAAACCATGAAAGATGAATAGAAGCCAACACCGAATTGCCCAATGATGTCAATTGCTTTCTTTGCCTTTGAATCCGTTGACTCTGATGTATCCGATATTTCTTCGCTCTTAAAAATCTGCGACCCGCTTTTTGCAATAGTACCAAGGTTGGTTTCAAGCTCATCTTTAGTCATTCCAATGCCGTTATCTCTAATTGTCAGGGTGCGTAGATCCTTGTCCGGGATTAGTTCGATAAAGAAGTCTTTTTTCTTTATACCTGAATCTCCGGATTGAAGGGATTTGTAATAGAGTTTATCCAGGGCATCACTACCGTTACTTATTAATTCTCTTAGAAATATTTCTCTGTTTGTGTAGATAGAATTAATCATTAAATCCAATAGTTTCTTGGATTCTGCTTTGAATTGTTTTTTTGACATTTTGCCTCCCACTAATAAATTAGTTTTTGTTTAAAATAATATAGTCACATAGTGTATTTACACAAAACTTTAGCACTCTAATCATTCGAGTGCTAAATGTACTCTATCATTTTGATTATGTTTTGTAAAGAATATTTTAGGTTTTTCTTTGAAGAATTGTAAAAATAATCACAAAAATAGCGAAACATGTGATAGAATCCCATAGGATGTTTATTCATCTAATATTTTAACAAAGGGTTTGCTATGCAGAAGAAATCTCGCATCAATAAAAAGATTGTGGCTGCCGCAGTTGTGATTGTGGTAGTTTTTCTTGTGCTGGCAATCAATAAGAATATAAAGGATAGAGAACGAGAAAGAATAACATATGATGGGCTTGGAGAGGAAACGGAAGAACAAAACTATCCTGTCTCAGGGTTAAACCAGGATTATTATTTTACAGATGAATTCGGATTCAAGGGATATGATGATGGGAGTACTACGTATAAGCGAGGTATAGATGTTTCTGAGCATCAGGGTGAGATAGATTGGGTAAAGGTTAAAGAGGCCGGAGTTCAATTTGCATATATTAGGGCTGGATTTAGGACGTACGATCATGGAAATCTTAGAGAGGATATTTGCTTTAGGTATAATATTGAAAATGCTATAGCCAATGATATAGAGGTTGGTGTTTATTTCTTCTCTCAGGCTATAAATGTCGAGGAATCGATTGAAGAGGCGAGATTCGTTGTGGATCTCATAAAGGACTATGATATTTCCCTGCCTGTTGCTCATGATATGGAAGATATTGCATGGGCTGCCAGCAGAATAGATATTCTGGACAGGGATACAAAAACAGAAATCGCCGATGCATTCTGTGCAATAATTGAAAACTACGGATACGATTCAATAATATATGCCAATGCTAGTTGGCTTTTGACGGAATTAAATATCTTCAAACTATCGGGACGGAAGATATGGCTTGCAAATTATACCGATAAAACGCTCTATCCTTTTAGATATGAATTTTGGCAGTACTCTGATAGTGGTACTATTGAAGGGATTCCCGAGAAAGTAGATCTGGATATTATGTATATTAGAGAAGAGTAGGTTTAAATATCAAATAAAACATTTTTTATAGAGTAGAGTATAGAGATAAATTGCAAGAAAACTGAATGGGCAAAGCCTTATAGTACTTGCGATACCAAGGTAAATAAAATATAATCATAAAGGAATAAATACGAGGAGATATTGCTTTATGGAAACAAAAAACCTAATCATTAGAGATTCTATTTTTTCTGATTGCCAGCTCTTTTCCGAATGGGAATCGAATCCTGAAGTATCGGAGTTCTTCACTATAGATGATGATAGAGATTATGAATCTGTTGTAAAAGAATATATAGACTGTGACAGACAGGATAAATTTCTTCAAATGACATTAACTCTTAAGCCTAATGAGGGGCCTATAGGAAGATTGGTTATCTCTAATATCAATGAGAGAAACGACTCCCTAAAAATAGCCAGATTGTATATTGCCAATCCCGAGCATAGACATAAAGGCTATGGAAAAGAGGCTATGAAGAAGATTTTGGAATATGCCTTTATAAACCTGCACATGGAGAGGGTGACTACAACGATATTCCCAAAGAACAAAACTGCTGAATATCTTTTGGATTCATTAGGATTTGTAAACGAGGGTATACTAAGAAGTGCCGGAAAGAGGAATGGCAAATACTTTGATTTATTACTAAAGTCCATGATTAGAGCAGAGTATTTGGACAAAAGAGGATAAATCAAAACCAAAAATTTATAAATTATAAGAAAGCATAATTATAATTAAAAAAGAAAGCAACAAAATAATTAAAAAAATGCTTGAAATTACAGTGTTTGCTGTGTTATAATACTGCTTGCGGTTCTTTGGAGAATAATGTGAAGAACCCTGAAACTATTGATTTTTACCGCAATGCGGTATATACCATAACTATGTAAGGAGGTGCGGCAAATGGCCAGAAAATGTGAAGTCTGTGGCAAGGGCCAGGTTTCTGGAAATAA
>CADBSP010000143.1 GCA_902797405.1 uncultured Eubacteriales bacterium
CTACAGGAAAACAAGAACCTTCAATTCTCTGATATGAAACTCGATATGGAAACTGTCAAATCGGAAAACGTTGAATTGCAGTTTGATGAGAGCGGCGGAAGATTTATTGTAACAGAGGATAAAGGGTTTATAGAGTTTAACTTTGATCCTGTTATTGACGGGGAGTTGTACTTCGTATTTACGGGTTTGGACTTCGAGGTAGAAAAGAAGGACGACCCTTACCATACAGTGATAGACCTTAGTAGCGGGGATTATAAAACATGGCTTACAATTAGAAACAAGAGAAACAACTATTATTCCGGCATGCATAACTTTATTTCATCTTTAAATTATTCGGAAAATGAAAGAGCAAGTGCCAGAATAAGCTTTAGGTACAAAGGAGAATACACATTCGACGATTTCTATATGGCATTCCAACCGATAGAGGGATTTGTTGAAAGGGTTGCAGATTTATCGGAATACCACTTGGAAAACGTGGTGATAGATACAAATACTATTAAAGGAGAAATAACTGTTCCCAATGACAGAATTCTATGTCTTCAGGTTCCTTATTCCAATGGTTGGAAATGCTTTGTTGATGGGATTGAAAAGGATATTAAACCTGCGGACATAGGTTTTATAGGGGTGGAAATTGAAAAGGGGAGTCATTCGATTGAATTCCGTTACAAAACACCTTATCTTCAGCTTGGCAGTGCTATTTCCATTCTAACGGTTTTGCTTCTAATAATATGGTATAATATATCTGGATTCAAAAAGAGGAGAAACAAAAATGCTGATTTATAATGAATCATACGAAAATGAATTGAATAGAGCTATCGAAGCGATAAATGAAATAGATAGATTAAACAAAAAGAAGGTTTTGATAACCGGAGGAAATGGTTTAGTCTGTTCCCATGTTGTGGACCTTCTTCATGTACTAAATAAGAAGCATGGCGCGGGAATTGAAATACTCTTGGCAGGAAGGAACAAAGACAGGTTCGCTAAGCGGTTTCATTATTTAAGCGAGGGTAAAGATTATACCTTCATTCCTTTCGATGCAGCCACGGTTGAATCGCTGGATTGCGATGCGGATTATATAATCCACGGTGCTGGAATGGGTGATCCAAAGGGAATCATGGACGATCCTGTGGGAGTCATGCTCTCCAATTTAAACGGATTAAATCGTTTGCTGGATCTTTCCAAGACACCTACATCCGAGGGCGAAAAGCGCAGAATCCTATTTGTCTCTTCCAGCGAAGTCTATGGGAAAGTTGACGGAGTAAACGGATACTATAAAGAGGAGCAGCTTGGAACAATAGACAACCTTAATCCCAGGTCTTGTTATCCTATGGCAAAGAAAGCAGGGGAAACACTTTGTGTTTCGTACGCCCTGGAGTATGGTGCTGATGTCGTGATTGCGAGACCGGGACATATCTACGGGCCTGGTATAACTGATTCCGACAGCAGAGTAATTCCTCAGTTCACCAGGAATGCGAAGAGAAACGAAGCGATTGTAATGAAGTCTGCCGGCGCCCAAATCCGTTCCTATTGCTATGCCGTGGACTGTGCCTCCGGAATGCTGGAAATACTCTTAAAGGGCGAATGCGGAAACGCTTACAATATTTCAAACCCAAATTCCATAGTAACTATTGCTGATATGGCGAGGAGCTTTGCTGAACTATCCGGATGCGAAATAGTTTTTGAGGCGGCATCAGAGCAGGAAAACAAAAGTTATAACTTAATGGAGAATTCTTCGCTTAATTCAGATAAGCTTTTGGGTCTAGGATGGAAGCCGTTCTATGACATGAAGGCAGGAATCCAAAGTACGCTTGATTATTTTGCTGAATAAGGCGCATTAATAAAGCGTATTAATAAAGCGTGATAACAAAGCGTGATAATAAATCGTGATAACATACTGAAGAAAAACGTTCAACATTTTCGGGAAACAATCAATTAAAAATAGGAGAACAAAGATGAACATCGGAATGCTGATTGCTGGTGGATCAGGAAAAAGAATGGGGCAGGACATCCCTAAACAGTTTTTGACGGTCAATGAAAAGCCGGTAATCGTTTATACCCTGGCTGCTTTTCAGGATCATCCTGAAATCGATGTTATTGCAGTTGTATGTGTAGAGGGATGGGAGCAGGTGCTTTCTGCCTATGCTAAGCAGTTCAATATAACTAAGCTTAAGCATATCGTTCCCGGCGGCGAAAATGGCCAGGACTCAATCAGAAACGGGCTTTTCGAATTGGAAAAGCATTATGGAAAAGATGATGTTGTCCTTATTCATGATTCCATAAGACCGATGGTATCAAAGGAAATAATTTCAGACTGTATCAGGGTAACCAACAAAAATGGATGCGCCATAACTGCGATTCCGTGTGCTGAGGCAATGATGGAAACGGAGGATGGTAATGTGTCAACAGGAAGTTATCCCAGAGAAAATCTCCGCAGAACACAGACTCCGCAAGGGTTCTTCCTCGGTGAGATGTGCGACCTTCACAGGAGAGCATTGGAAAAGGGAATAACGAATTCCGTTGCTTCCTGTACTTTGAAAATTGAAATGGGAGAGCAGGTGTATTTCTCTGTTGGATCTGAAAAGAATATTAAGCTTACGACAATCGACGATATAGAAATCTTTAAAGCTCTGTTGGAATCAACCAGGTCTGATTGGTTGAAGTAGGGTATAATCAGAATCAACCAGGTCTGATTGGCTGAAGTAGGGTATGATTTGAACCAGCCAGATCTGATTGGCTGAAGTAATGTATGATTTGAATCAACCAGGACGGATTGAATGAAGTAGGGGATAATCTGCAAGCCGAGTGAGAGAGTTTATTAATCATAAAGAAAGGAAAACTATGCTGGATAGTTTAAAGAAAGCAGTCTTTGATGCAAATATAGAATTAGTCAGAAGAGGTGTTGTCATCTACACCTGGGGTAATGTAAGCGGAATTGACGAATCCCGCGAAAACATTGTAATTAAACCATCCGGAGTTTCATATGACGATATGAAATGGGAGGACATGGTGGTGGTGAGTTTAAGCACCGGCCAGGTGGTCGACGGCTTATTAAATCCATCGTCGGATACCCCGACTCATTTGGAAATCTATAGAGCATTCCCTGAGATAAAGGGAATAGCCCATACACATTCGATTAATGCGGTAAGCTTTGCTCAGGCAGGAATGGACATAAAGGCGCTGGGGACAACTCATGCAGACTATTTTTATGGCGATATACCATGTGCCAGAGCTTTGACAGAAGAAGAAGTGAATGGCGAATACGAAGTATCCACGGGAAAAGTAATTGTAGAAGAAATCCAAAAGAGAGGTTATGAGCCTCTTAGCATCCCCGGGATTTTGGTAAAGAACCATGGACCCTTTTCATGGGGCGACAGCCCTGCATCCGCGGTTTTCAATGGTGTTGTGATGGAAGTTGTCGCAGAAATGGCTCAGAAAACCTTGGCCTTAAATAGCGGTGCAAATCTGGATAAATACGTGCTGGATAAGCATTACAATAGGAAGCACGGAAAGAACGCCTATTATGGGCAAAAGAAATAAATAGTAAGCAATACACAATTATACACTCAATTGGGCAAACGGGAGATTAATAATGCCTTTAAAAAAAGATATCAGAAGGGTAGCAAAGAGAATACTAAAACCAAATAGCTCCAACAGTAATCAAAAGAAACAATTGTCACCGGAGCAGGTTGAGATGAAGAAAAACCTCGCGGAAGTGAGGAATGAATATGGAAGTGTTGACAGAGAGCATATTTGGGCTTTCATCGCTGGTCAGGCAAGCCAAGACTTTAGAGGGAATCCCAAGTATCTTTTTGTTTATATAAATAACTACAGGCCTGACATTAAGGCTTATTGGCTATGCGAAAACGAGGAGACCATCCAGCAGGTTAAGGCGCTTGGCTTCAAGGCGTATAATTCGAAATCGGTTGAAGCCCAGTATGTTATTGCCAAAACCGGCGTAGTTGTTGCAGAACAGGTTAAGTATAGCATGCCTGAAGGCTTCCAGAACATAAAGTATATAAACCTCTGGCACGGGGTTGGATTTAAGAGAATCGAGCGCACTCTTTTTGAAGGTGATATCGCCATGGATATTGCCAGGAAATATGTGCAGAGAGGAACCTTCTACCGCGATCACCAGCTAATGACGGTAACATGTCCTGTGATTGAGGAGGAATACAAGGTTGACTGCGGAGTAGACGATGATAAATTCCTGAGAACTGGCTATACCAGATGCCTTTATCAGCAAAACTTTAAACCGGTTGTTAGCTTCGATCATGATTTAAGAAAGAGAAAGGGACTTTCTCCTGACGCAAAGCTGGTAGTTTATGCACCTACCTATAGAGCAAAGCTCGGAGGTACTTTTACGAAAGCATTTCCTGACTTTGACAGGCTCTACGATTATTGCGAGAAAAACAATATCCTGTTTATTTTTAAAGTTCACCCCAACATGGAAAAGGAAGTTGGCTTCCTAAAAGCCTGGGAGAAATACGGAGATAGACCTCATTTCTTCTTCTGGGATAACAGGGATGACTTTTATGAAATAATGCATGAGATGGATTTGGCAATCGTGGATTATTCGGGAATAATCTCCGACATGATAGCCATGGGAATCAAGCATTACATTAGATATATCTATGACTACGATGAATATATGTCCACGGTGAATATTCACGACAATTACTTCGAGAAAACCACCGGTGAGCTTTGTTATAGCTTCGATGAACTTATTCTGGCTATGGACACATTCGAGGAAAGGGACGAGAGTGCAGAAATAGAGAGGCTTAACAAAGAACTCTGGTCTTATTCAGAGGGCAAGGATGACTTTGAAAGAATAATTGATAGGGTATTCAACTTTGAAATAAAAGAAAGAGAGTTTGATACACTTTATAGTTTCGATATTTTCGATACACTGATTTCACGTAAGGTTCTGGATCCTATTGGAATATTTTATGGAGTCAAGGAAAGGATGATGAGGGAGGGTGGTTTCCCGTTTGTCCTAACTCAGAATTATCCCTCCATCAGGCATACTGCGGAGTTTAATGTAAGAGAGTATTATAACAAAACCAAGGACCTCAGAATGAGCGAAAAGGTTGAGATTCACTTCGATGAAATCTTTGATCGAATACGTCAGGTCTATCCCTTGGATGATAATCAGCTGGAGCTAATTAAGAAATGGGAATTGGAATTGGAATACGATAATTCCATTCCTTTGATGCCGCAGATTGAAAAGGTGAAGGAACTTGTGGAGGCAGGCGAAGAGGTCGTTCTTATAAGCGACATGTATCTCCCTGAAGATTTCGTGAAATCGCTTCTAAGGAAGGCGGATCCGATGCTTGCTACGCTTCCTCTATTCCTGTCTAACGAATACGGAGTGCTAAAAACATCGCAACTTCTATTCTTTGAGGTATATAAGAGTTTCAAGCCCTATTACGATTTCAAGAAATGGATTCACTATGGGGATAATAATAATGCCGATCAATCCCAGCCGAGACAGTTCCGCATTTCAACCAGGAAGATTGAGAAGCCGGAGTTTAATGATATTCAAACAGGCTTGGTGGAAAAGGTGGGAACGTACGACGCTTATCTGGTTGCGGCTCTTCAATCGAGGCTTGCAGAGGAATACTATTTCGATAAAGATAATTTCGTAATCTCATACGTTGCACTTTGTTTCGTTCCGTATATAGATTGGGTGATTAGGGATGCTGAAAGAAGAGGCTACGAGACTCTGTATTTCGTATCCAGAGATGGGCATCACCTAAAAAGAATCGCGGATGCAATAATGGAGAAACGCGGTTTAAGTATAAAGACCAAATATATCTACGGATCCAGAAGACTTTGGAGAATACCGTCCTATATAAACGAAATCGATAATGGTTTCTGGGAACCTTATGGTAATTTCACCGATCTCATTTCCAAGGAAAAGCTTTTCAGTGCCATGGATTTAACGGAGGATACATTCAAGGAACTCTTCCCATTTATCAATCCTGACGGAATCAATTTCACCGACAAAGAAGAAATCAACAGTTTGGTTGAGATATTCAAATACTCCAAGGAATACAACGAGTATTTGCTAAAGACAGCTGCTGAAGAAAGAGTTATTGTGGATGAATACCTGAAGCAGGAAATAGACAAGGATGAAAAATTCGCTGTTGTTGAATACTGGGGAAGAGGATACAACCAGGATTGCATGGTTAGACTATGGCAAAACATCCTGGGAGATCCGGAAGCGGAGATTCCTTATTACTACAGCAGATCCGTGCTTCCTTCTATGCCAGGCTCCCCCAGACATCATTTCACAACCAATAATGCGACAATGTATTTCATAGAAGCGATTTTCGCCAATATGCCATATAAGAGCATAGAGAAATATGCTTACGAAGATGGTAAGGTGGTTCCTGTTAAATCGCCAATACCCTACGATGCGAAGCTATTCAATTCCATGGAAAGAGTCCTTCCCGTGTTTGCATCAAAGTATGCAGAGTTGGAAATGACCTATCCTGAGGATACGGATCACTTGGTTTATGAATTCGTCTTTGATTATTTCAAAGACAATAAAGAAGATCCAGCGTTTGCGGAGGACCTGGGTTCACTATATGATTCTGTATCGCTCTACGGAAGAAAGAGAGAGTTTGCTCCGGCATACACTAAGGAGAACATAGAGAAATTCAGAACAGAGGAATTGACAAGAGGCCAGGGCATCATCACAACCAACATCGCAATGTCTGCGGCCAGAACCGATGAAGAAACATTGAGAGAGTATAAGGAACTTTATCAAATTCTTCCCGGAGATAAACTGGATAGTGGCAGGGTTTTGACAGAAGAGGAGTTTGCCGAGAATGCGGATTTCAGAAAGAAATATGAAGCACTACTCAAAAGATCCAAACAGATGGCGGAACTCTATCGGAAAGCTGTCGAAAAACCGGAGGAAGTAAATGGTGAAGTAGTTGACTTGGGTGAAAAAGGTGTTTCGGATTCTTTGGATATGGATTCCGGTGCTGAATCCGAAAGATTGATACTCCTGGTTGCAAATGGCGATGTGGAAAAGAACCAGACATTAAATAGGGTAAAAAAGGCTTTGGAGGATAAGAAGACTTCAATTTCCTTGAATGTTCAAAACCTGGTTATAAAACAGATTTCCATGAATAGGATTAAGAGTGAAGATGACATGAATGAATTGGCTATTCTTTTAGCCAAGGCGGATTCTATTCTGGTTAGCGATCCAATCCCGGCTTTCAGCGATATTAGATTTAAAGAGGGAACCAGGGAAATACTGCTTCCGGTTAACCCGTTTAATCTATATGGGCAGGCGCTGGATGTACAATACTTCCTTAAGTGGAAGGAGAAATATCGGTCGACAGCAGGAAGAAATGATTTCTCTGCTATGCAAATTCCGTCCGAAGAATCGGAAGAAAGATACAGGAAGAATTTCAGTCATTCGTCTAATACGGATTGCAGTTTAAAGGGATGTTGCAATACGGATATATTCTTTGAGGGAAAAGAGAAAGAAATTAGAGAAAAGCTGGAGAGAGTATTTCCGGAATCAAAGGATAAAAAAGTGATTCTTTATATGCCGACTCTCAGACCTAACGAGGATTGTTTAGAATGGGCAAAGCTTCTGGATTTGGAAAGTCTCAGAGATTCATTGGGTGATGATTATAGAGTTGTATTCAATTACAATGAGAGTCAACTGACTAAACCTTATATGAATTTGGATGATGTTCCAGGATTCTCTAAGACTATCAAAGGAGAAATGAGTATTAGGGAGCTTTTGATTGCCTGTGATATAATAGTTGGAGATTACAGGGACGGTTTCTTTGAAAGTGCCATACTAAAGAAACCTGTCTTCTTTACAGCTTTGGATTACGAAGAGATAAAGAAGGCAAAGAACGTAAGAGCATTTGATTTAAAGGACTTCATTTTTGGACCGATTGTACGATCCGCTCAGGATTTGGCTGTAGAACTAAAGAAGATAGATAGCTACGATTATTCCAAACTTTTAGAGTTTAGAGAAAAATGGTTTTCATTCTGCGATGGAAAGTCAGCACAAAGGGCCGCAGAATACATACTTGGTGAATGATGATGGACAATAAATCCGTAAAGCTAATAAAGATATATTGGAAAAGGTCCTTACTACATCTTGGCTATGTTTCTCATGAGCCCATTCGGTTTTATTTGGAAAGAAAGGGCGTAGTTCACAATTTTGAACCGGTTAGCCTTCCTTGGGAAACCCTTAAAGATAGCTATGACAATGAAGAAGAATTGTCAAAATGGTTAGAGAAGGGGGGAGAACTACCGGAAGAGAATTCAGAATATCGAGAGGTTTCAATTGGTATAAGCAATGTGGAAGGTAAGATGCTTCCGCAGGGCGCCTGGAAGCTTATGGCCGATTGTGACTTTGATGTAGCAGGCGATATACTTATGGATGTCACCGGTTTTGATAGAGTCTTCAGGTATGGCCAGGGAAGAAGCTACGTAACGTTCTTTAATTGCGACGATTACGGAAACCTGACATTACACACATTGTTTGTCAAAAACAATAAGAAGCCGATGAGTAGGGATAAGGAGAGAGATTTTGCAGCGTGGTTTGCAAATAAGGAGTACTCGTTCTTCAGAGGGATTAGCCATAATACCAAAAAGCGCATCCTCTTTTTCTCTCAAACTAGCACCAAGTTTTCCGACAATATGAAGCCGGTCTACGACAGGTTGATGGAAAGAGGTTTCGATAAGGAATACACAATTGACATCGATTTAAGGGAGGAAGCAGGGAAAAAGAAGAGCATGGTTTCAAACGTTAAGTTAACCAGGCGTTTGGCCAGCTATGACTATATTTTTGTAGATAATTATGTTCCTATTTTCACAGCAATCCAGCCTGACAAAGACGTTAAAGTAATTCAATTATGGCACGCCGGTGTAGGGTTTAAATCTGTTGGATATGCGCGATTTGGTGTAAAGGGGTCGCCGGATGCTTTTCTGTCCTGCCACAGAAGATATACCCACGCCATGGTTGGTAACGAAGGATTGATCCCAGTGTATTCGGAAGTGTTCGGAATTCCGGAAGACAGATTTACGGCAACCGGAATGCCGAGACTGGAGCATTTCCTGGATAAGGACATCATGAATGGAGTGATGGACGGCATTTATGGCAAGTATCCTATGTTAAAGGAGAAGAGAGTTATTCTTTTTGCTCCTACATTTAGAGGAAACGGACAGCAGGACGCATATTACGATTACGAGAAGTTGGATTTGGAAAGACTCCATGAAATGGCGAAGGAGACAGATTCGATAATAGTCTTTAAATGGCATGGCTTTATTAAGGACAGAATGGAGATACCTGAGGCATATAAAGAGACGATGATTGATATCTCAGACAGTAATCTAAACGACCTTATGTATGTTAGCAATCTTCTGGTTACAGACTATTCATCCTGCTATTACGATTATCTCTTGTTGGAAAGGCCAATCATATTCTACATGTATGATGAAGCAATCTACAGTGGAAGTCGCGGAGTGGGTGAGAGCATGAGCAATATAGCGCCAGGGAAGGTGGTCCATGACATGGATGAATTCCTGGATGCCCTAAGGTTTACAGACGAGATTCCTAAGCCTGCTTCCTATATGATAGATAAGTGTTTGACGAATGGTGATTATTCCGCCAGCGATAGAATAATAGATAAGGTATTTGGACTAGAAAGAGAAGTAACTCAGGAGGGGAAAAGATGAACCATGTAGTTATTTTTGCCGGGGGTACCGGAACCAGAATGAGCGACAGCAGTATTCCCAAGCAATTCATAGAAATAGACGGAAAGCCGATAATTATTAGAACATTAGAGCATTTCTCCAATCATTCAGAGATTGATGATATTGTTGTTGCCTGCATTCCAAGTGGCATTGAATTATTGGAGAATTTGATTGACGGATACGGAATAACCAAGGTTAAGGAAATAGTTCCCGGTGGAAAAACAGGCTACGATTCTATTCATAATGGAGTGATGAAGGTGGCTGAGTTTGCATCGCCGGATGACCTGGTTTTAATCTGCGATGGAGTTAGACCAATGCTATCTGAGGAACTAATCTCAAATTGTATCAAGCTTGCAAAGGAATATGGCTCTGCGGTTCCCGTAGTTCCTTGTATAGATTCCGTGCTATATAGCGAGGATGGAGAAACGTGCCGTATGAATTATCCCAGACAGAAACTATTCGTAACCCAGGCACCGCAGGGATATACGCTTAAAAGGATAATGGACGCTCATGATATGGTGGAAGCAGGACATAACGTGGATATTACATCATCTGCAGACCTTCTTATTTCATTAGGTCAGGAAGTACATATTTTCCGTGGCGAGAGGAACAATCTTAAGGTGACTACACCCGAAGACCTTTCTGTATTGGAATCAAGGTATTACTACGAGCACAATAA